>NZ_WKDB01000015.1:0-103642 GCF_021606215.1 Pseudomonas sp. PA-5-4B
CTGCTCGCCACTCATCGCCGGCGCATACACATACCCCTGGCCCACCCTGCAGCCCATCGCCAGCAATTGCCGCTGCTGCTCCTGGGTTTCGATACCTTCCACCACCACGCTCATGCCCAGGCTATCGCCCAGCGCCAGGGTGCTGTGGATCACCGCGCAGCAGCGTGGGTCGGCGGTCATGCCGCGCACAAACTCGGCATCCAGCTTGATCTCGTTGAACGGCAGCTGACACAGCCGTTGCAAGGATGAAAACCCGGCGCCGAAGTCATCCAGGGACAGGTTGCAACCGAGCATGCGCAAACGCATCAGGCACGCCAGGCTGCTCGCCGAGGCTTCCAGCATGCCGCTTTCGGTCAGCTCGAAAGTCACGCTGGAGCGCGGTGCCTTGAACGGCGCCATGACGTCTTTGATCTTCAAACTCAACCCGCCCTGAGCCAGCTGCTGAGCGTGCAGTTTGAACGCCAGGTTCAAGGTCATGCCTCTTGCCCTGACGTGTTGTTGCAGGGTCAAGGCCTGGTGCATCTGTGCAAACAGCAATGGGTCGAGCAGCCCGCAACGCTCCAGCACCGGCATGAAGGCCATTGCCGGTAACAAACCGTAAAGCGGGTGCTGCCAGCGGCTCAACACTTCCACGCCGATCATCCCGTTGGTCCACAGGCTGAATTTGGGCTGGTAGTACGCGTGCAGCTGGCCGGCAGCTAATGCGTCGCATACTTGCGCCTGAGTAAACAATGGCAACGCAGGTGAAACCGCAGGCACGATCCCCCCAACAGGCTGATGACGATGCAATACCTCTTCGAGCTGATTGAGGGTCGCCAGCTTTTCGACATGGCCAAGCAAACACACGCCGAGCAGGCTGGTGAACTGTTGCAGGGCTTGGCTGATCCCGGTCGGCTGATGGCCGCTGACAATCACGCCATGCAGCCACCCTCGTTGCGCGGCATGTTGCAAAAACTCCAGCCCATCCATGCCGGACATGGACAAGTCGCACAGTACGACATCCACCCCGTGAACGCTTTCCAGGAGGGCCAAGGCTTCAATGGCATGCGTCGCCTCGATCACCGCATGCCCCAACCGTTTGAACCGGCTCACGACGACGGCGCGCTGAGAGGCGTGCTCCTCAAGGATCAGGACGCGTAAAGGCTGGCTCGTCATTGGCGTGGGCTCGTGGGTGGTGGACCCAACGATTGTCTAAAACTGCCCGGAAAAAGCGCGGATGTTTAATCCTTTATGAACGTAGGATATTTCTCAAAATACTAACTCCCGGCCAAAGGCAGCGGATCGGTTCAACGCTATCCGCCGCCTCAGGGTTTGCTACACCGGCTTGCCCATCAACGGGTCACTGATGCTATGCGCCCCCGTCTCAACCCGCCCCGCCACCCGGCGCACCCAGCCATGCTCATTACGCACGGTGAAGTCATACCAGCCACCGCTCGGCTGACGGGAGAATGTGCGTTGCTGCGAGCTGTGGCCAGCAATCTCCAGCAGCCATGGGCCTTGATGGGTGTAAGGGCAGCGCTTGATCGTCACCGAGGCTGGATGCTTGCTGGGGTTGATCACCGTCAGTTGAACGCTATCGCCTTGATAAGCCACTGACAGTTGCGGTTCGCGGCGTTGCAGATCACCCTTGAATGATCGGTGAAAGCCGTTCGGCCCCAATAGCCACAGGTCATAGCCGCCAGCCACTGGCCAGGTATCACTGAGGTGCTGTTCGGCGCCAACGGTGTAGCGCCGTGGGATGTCTTCCAGGTGCAGTCGGTCGTAGACGTGGAAGACCGCGCCCTGTTCGCCATGGTTGAAGAAGTTCAACGTCAGCTCACCGGCGCGACGATCAACGTCACCTTCGACGTTCAACTGGTATGGCAACGCACGGGATGGTCGAGCCATGCGTGCCTGATGCGGCGCCTGTTGCCGGCCCTCTGCAGGCACCACAACCTGGGCCAGTTGTTCCTGGCGCTGGCGCAGCAAGTCCGCCGCCCGGCGGGTGGTTTCATGCAGTGGCGGCAACAACTCGGTGTTGGGGTTGACGAAGTTGAACGCCGAGGTGAGGTCGCCGCATACGGCGCGGCGCCAGGCGCTGATATTGGGCTCGCGCACCTGGAAGCGCTTCTCCAGAAATTGCAGCACCGAGGTGTGATCGAACGCCTGGGAGTTGACCCAACCGCCGCGGCTCCAGGGCGACAGCACCAGCATCGGCACCCGTGGGCCAGGGCCGTAAACACCACCGTCAGGCGCAGGCTGTTGCGTGGTGCCGGGCGGCGCCGGGTGCGTGAAGATTTCGCTGTCGAACTTGACCGTGGATTTGCCTGCAAAGCTGCCATCGGCACGCTTGGACGGGGCTGACGGTGAAGGGACGTGGTCGAAGAAACCGTCGTTTTCATCGTAGTTGACCAGCAATACAGTCTTGCTCCACACCTGCGGGTTTTCAGTCAGCGACTTGAGAATCTCCTGGGTGAACCAGCCACCCTGCACCGGGCTGGAAGGCCCAGGATGTTCGGAGTAATTGGCCGGGGCGACCAGCCAGCTCACCTGAGGCAAGCGGCCGTTTTTTATGTCATCGCGAAAGCCCTGGATGATCGCTTCCAGGTCACTGCCGTTTGCCGATGGCAGTGTGTTGCCGTTGCCTTTGTACAACGGCACACGGGCGTTGAGTTGATCGCTGTAGGGCACAAAGGCCTTGAAGTCTTTCGGTGGTTCCGCCGGGTTGCCGGCCGCAACACTGGCGGCGCGGTACTGGCGAAAACCAGCCAGCGGGTTGTCGCCAAAGTTATCCGGCAAGAACTGGTAGACCTTCCAACTCACGCCCGCCTCTTCCAGGCGCTCAGGGTAGGTTTTCCAGGTGTAACCCACGCTCACTGCGCCAGGGCCGTCCCATTCATTGACCACCGCAGCCACATTGGCGCCGGTCGGGCCGTTGGTGCCGGTCCAATGGAACAGCCGGTTCGGGTTGGTGCCGGCGTGCACCGAACAGTGGTAGGCATCGCACAGGGTAAAGGTGTTGGCCAACGCAAACTGGAACGGCAATTCCTGCTCGCGGTAATAGCCCATTGACGTGTTGGTCTTGTAGGTTGGCCAGGCATTCATGCGGCCGCTGCCCCAGGCGGCGTGTTCGTCAACCCAGGAATGTGGCGTGCCGTCGACACGCTGGGCATTGCCGCGTGAACTGTCCAAATGATAAGGCAATACGCGCCGTCCCTTGCCCTGTTGCTCCCAGACTTTGCGGCCGCCCGGCAGCGGAATGGTGAAGCGGTCGCTGAAACCACGTACGCCGGGCAAGGTGCCGAAGTAGTGGTCGAACGCGCGGTTTTCCTGCATCAGGATGACTACGTGTTCCACATCCATAATCGTGCCGGTGCGGTTGTTGGCGGGGATCGCCAGCGCCTGGCGGATGGAGTCGGGTAGCAGGGTGTAGGCGGAGCCGATGGCGGCGGCCTTCAGCAGGGTGCGGCGGGTGAGAGTTGGCATGGCACTAATCAATCCCTGGGGTGCTTGAGATAAAAACGCTCAAGACAAAGTAGAGACTGCAAGCGACAAAAAGGTGACATGCGGTTACTGACAATCCGATGATCTGTTCACGGGCCTGCCACCAATGGTGGTGAGCAGCTTGTTGTGGCTAGAGGCTTATTGTGGCAAACAGGCTTGTTGTGGCGAGCAGGCTTGCCCTGCGTTGGGCTGCGCAGCAGCCCCAGTAAAGGCACCGGGATTCTCCTGAAGGAACTCAGCGCCTGGTTTCAGGGCCGCTGCGCAGCCCAACGCAGGGCAAGCCTGCTCGCCACAACAAGCCACAGCAAGCAAGCTATCCACAACAGCGCATTCAATAGAGTCAGGCCGTTCTGGCCGCAATCGCCTCCACTTCCACCAGCGCCCCTGGCAACGGCAATGCCACCACCTGCAACGCCGTGCGCGCAGGCTTGTTCGGCTGCTCTGGCGTGGCGAAGAACTGCGTGTAACCACGCTGCAACCCGGCAAAGTCGAGCTTGCCGTCGGTCTCTTCGCCCCCCACCAGAAACACGCGCAATTGCACGATATCGCCCAGGTCCAGGTCTTGCTGCTGGAGGATCTTGCGCAGCTTGTTGAACACCGACACCGTCTGCACTTCGGTATTGCCGTAAACCCCTGGCACGTTCGGGTCGGCCAGGTCGGGCAAGGTGCCGCTGACGAAAATCAGGCTGGCGGAGGCCGGTACGGTGACGGTTTGCGAGATGGGAAAATCGCCGACGCTGGTGCGTTGAATGCTGTCGCTCATGGTGATGCTCCTCAGGAGGCGGCGAGTGCCGCAATCTGTTGTTGTTGGGTAACGCGCTCGGCCAGCTGCGCGACCACATGCCGCGCCGAGTTGGCTGCCGACTCCTGCCAGATGCCCACACCGCTTTGCACCAGGCCGTCGCCGGCGAAGTACACGCGGCCGTGGGCCTGTTCCAGCAAGGCACTGGCGTCGGCCGGGAAGTGTTCGCGTTGCAGCCATGGGCCTTCGCTGTAGGGGATCTGTTCCCAGGACACCGCCAGCGGGTGGCGCAGGTGTTTTGAATAACCCGGATGCAGCAGTTCCACGGCTTCTTTGGACGTGGCGTACTGCTGATCGAACGGCTTGGCACCAAATACGTCGGCGCCCTCCCCGGTCACGTAACCGGCCACCAGCAAACCGTCGCGGGTGTTGAGGTCGTTGCTGGGGTACCACAGCAGGCGCGCCGGGTGTTCGATCCACGACAAGCCGCCGTAGGTGCGATAGTCGGTTTCCCAGAAGCGCGGCGATTGCCAGGCCACTTTGGTCGCCTGATCACTGCGGGTGCTGAGCAAGGCGGCTTTGACCGGGTCGCTGAAGTCGGTGTCGAGTTTGGCCAACAGCGGCAACGGCAAGGTCGAGACCAGGTAATCGGCACGCACCACCTGTTCGCGGCCGCTGAGCTGGTCGTGGTAGGTCACCGCCACGCCGTCTTCAAGCTGGCGGATCTGCCGCACCTGGGCGCCGAGTTGCACGTGCTCGCGCACGCGCTGGTAGAAGGCGTCGGTGATGCGGTCCATGCCGCCGACAGGTTGGAACATGGTGGCGGAAAATTCCGGGAATTCGGTGTGCAATAACGCGCCCCACAACTCCGGATGCAGCAGCCGGTCCAGCGCCAGCGGGCTGCGGCTGGCGGGCAGTGCGCCGGGGTGGGCAGGCGACTCCAGGTGACCGGAGCGCAAGCTGCCTTCAAAGGCCAGTTCCTGCGACAGATCGCCATACACCTGCAAAAACGCCAGCAAGCGCGTGCGCTCTTCACTGCTCAACACATCATCGAGGGCATCGCGCTGCACGGCTTTGGCCAGCAAGCCGGACAAATGCCCGCGCGTGTCATTGATCGCCTGGCCGACGGTGAACGCCGGCTGTTGCAGGTCGGGCCGCACCTGGGCGCCGTGGCTGCTGTTGACCAGCACTTCCAGCGGCACACCCAGCTCGCTGCAATAGTCGAGAAGCGTGCGGTGCTGGCTCGGAATCCTGGCGGGACCGGCGTTGAAATACAGGCCGTTATCAAACGCTACGGTTTGCGTGCGGCCGTCCTTATAGTCCACGCGGTCACCATTGCGCAGGGTCCAGGTGCGCCCGCCCACGCGGTTGCGGGCCTCCAGTATTTGCACGCTGAACCCGGCGCGGCTAAGTTCCAGGGCCGTCACCAACCCGGCAATCCCGGCGCCCAGCACCAGCGCACGAGTGCCCTGCCCCAGGCCCGCGTTGAGTTTCAGCGGTTGCGGGCGGCGATGTGACGACGGCCCCAAACCCAATACCGCCAATGCATCCTTGACGGCCTTTTCGCCGCCTACAGCGGCGATGCTCGACAGCGCTTCACGGCGTGTCAGTCCCATGTCGATGCTCCTAGTCCGGCAGGCCCGGTGGGTTGATCAGCGAGGTGTCGACGCGCTCGATGTCCAGGCCCCAGCGTTGCAGCACCTGTTCGTATTGGCCGCCGGCAATCGCGCCTTGCAGGGCGGTGTGAATCGGCTGGATCAGGCCGTTGTCCTTGCGGGTGGTCACGGCGATATCGGCCTTCAACGGCCAGCCGCCATTCACCGTGCCCACCAACTTGATGCCACCGGTGACCGCCGCCGAATAGGCATACACCGAGTTGGGCCCGAACAGCGCATCGCTGCGCCCCGATTGCACCGCCAGTTGCGCGGCGGCCTGGTCGTCGATGTATTGCAGGAGCGCAGGCTTGATACCGGCTTTTTCATTGGCCTCGTTCCACGCCAGCAGCACCTTCTCCTGGTTGGTGCCGGAGCCGACGATGATCTTCAGCCCGGCAATGTCGGCGGCCTGTTTGATCTCGGTGATTTTGTTGGTGCTCTTGACGTAAAAGCCGAGCACATCCTGGCGATAGGTGGCGAAGTCAAAACGCTTCTTGCGCGCCTCGGTCACGGTGACGTTGCTGATCACCGCGTCGTACTTGCCGGAACTGACGCCCAGCGGCCAATCCTCCCAACTGGTCTGCACCACATTGAGTTGCAGGCCGAGGCTGTCGGCCACCAACTGCGCGGTGTCGGCTTCGCTGCCAATGGTGGTCTTGTCGTCATTGGCCAACAGCGCCAGCGGCGGCCCGGCCACGCCGGACACGGCCACGGTGAATTTGCCGGGCTGGGCGAACTTGAAGCCCGGCGGGATCTGCGCAATCGCCGCTTCATTGCGCGGTACATGGATACGCACGCGGTCGGGGCTGAAATCCACCTGTTGCACGGCGAACGCGGTTTGCGCAGCACCGACGGCAAGCGTCAGCAAGGCCACGCGGGCAGTATTGATGAACATGGGCAGTCACTCCTTGAACTAAAGCACCTTGCCCAGAAAGGCCACGGTGCGGGGATGTCGGGGTTGGCGAAACATCTGTTCGGGCGGGCCCTCTTCGATCAGTTGGCCGTCACACAGGAACACCACGTGGTCGGCCACTTCGCGGGCAAACCCGATTTCGTGGGTGACGATCACCAGGGTCACACCCAGTTGGGTCAGGCCTTTGATCACGTCGAGCACTTCGCCCACCAGCTCCGGGTCGAGGGCTGAGGTGGGTTCATCGAACAGCAGCACTTTGGGATCCAGCGCCAGGGCGCGGGCGATAGCCACGCGCTGTTGCTGGCCGCCGGAGAGCTGCCGTGGGTAGGCATCGACTTTGTCGGCCAGGCCGACCTTGGCCAGCAGCTCGCAGGCCTTGGCCTGCGCCCCGGCCTTGCTCCAGCGCTTGTGGGCCAGCGGTGCTTCGGCGACGTTTTCCCAGGCGGTGAGGTGCGGGAACAGGTTGAAGTTCTGGAACACAAAACCCACGTCGATGCGGCGCTTGAGAATCTCGCGTTCTTTCAATTCGTAGAGCAGGTCACCCTTGCGCCGATAGCCGACGTATTCACCGTCGATGGTGATGTGCCCGCTGTCGATTTTTTCCAGGTGGTTGATGGTGCGCAGCAAGGTGGATTTGCCCGAGCCGGACGGCCCGAGAATCACCGTGACCTTGCCTGGGTCGATGGTCAGGTCGATGTCTTTCAACACCTGCTGGTTGCCAAAGCGCTTGCCCACGCCCTGGATCTGAATGCGCCCGGCGCGTGCTTCAGCCATGGGTTTTCTCCTTGAGCCAGCCGCGCAGGCGTTGCAGCGGTGTGGGCGGCAGTACCCGCGCCGTACCATGCGCAAAGTGGCGCTCGACGTAGTACTGGGCGCTGGTCAGCACCGTGGTGATGATCAGGTACCACACGGTCGCCACCACCAGCAGCGGGATCACCGCCTGGGTGCGGTTGTAGATGACCTGCACGGTGTAGAACAGCTCCGGCAAGGCCAGCACGTAGACGATGGACGTGCCCTTGACCAGGCCGATGATTTCGTTGAAACCCGACGGCAAAATCGAGCGCAGCGCCTGGGGCAGGATGATGCGAAAAATCCGTCGCGAAGCCGGCAAACCGAGGGCCGCCGCCGCTTCATGCTGGCCGGCATCCACGCCAATCAAACCGCCACGAATGATCTCCGCCGCATAGGCTGCCTGCATCAAGCTCAGGCCCAACACCGCCACGGTGAATTGGCTGAGCACATCCACGGTCGACCACTCGGCGAACACCACGCTGGTGAACGGCACGCCGAGCACGATGTGGTCATACAGGTAGGCAAAGTTGTAGAGGATGATCAGCACCAGCAGCGCCGGCATCGAGCGGAAAAACCAGATATAGCCCCAGGCCAACGCCGCCAGCAATGGCGAGCCCGACAGCCGTGCCAGCGCCAATGCAGTGCCGAAGAGGATGCTGAACACGGTACTGAGCAGCGTCAGCAACAGTGTCTGGCCGAGGCCACGCAGCACCGAGACAGAAAAGAACCACTGGCCGAACACGCCCCACTCCCAACGCGGGTTGGTGGCCAGTGAATGCACGATAGCGAGCAGCACCAGCGCAGCGAAGATCGACCCGGCCCAGCGCCACGGGTGGCGGGCGGGAACCACTTGCAGGGCCTTGATCGGCGTTGCAACGCGGCGCTGGCGAACCGGGCTGACGTCTTCGATCAGGTCATAGGATTTGGCGACAATGGGCATGTTCTATTCCTCGCGGGTTGCGGCCTTAGAAGGCGTAAGTCAGCCGGGTGTAGTAGTACCCGCCGGTAAAACCGTAGGGCGAATAAGTGCCGTAGCTGGCGAGCATGGTGCTGCTCGGCACGCCTTGTTTCTTGGGGTAAAGGTCGAACAGGTTCTTGGCGCCGACGGCGATGTTGAGGGCTTTGGTGAGGTTGTAGCCAAGGTCGAGGTCAGTGATCCAGCGGGCGCTGTAAACCCGGTCCAGGTCGCGATTGGCCGAGGAATTGACCTCTTTGTAGGCGCCGTAGCGGGTCAGGGCCAGGTTGAGGTTGAAGCGGTCGATGCTCCAGTCGCCGCCGAGGATGAGTTTGGTCTTGGGCTGCACATCGGTGATCAGGCCACGGGCCTGGCGGTCCATCAGGTCATAGGGCGTGCCGAGGATGTCGGTGGAGGCCTTGTAGTTGAGGATCTTGGTCTGGTTCCAGTTGAACGCGGCGGTCCACTTCAAGGCGCCGAACTGGCCGAGGTCCTGGTTGTAGTTGCTGACCAGATCCACGCCCTTGGTGCGGGTGTCGGCGCCGTTGATAAAGTACTGGCCGCCGGAGGTGGAGTTGATGCCGTTGCTTTGCAGTACCTGAGTGACTTCGGGGCCGAGCAAGGTGCCGGTCAGGGTGATGCGGTCGCGCAGGTTGATCACGTAGGCGTCGGCGGTGAAGTTCAGGCGGTCGGTGGGCGTAAGGGTGAAACCCAGGCTGAAGTTGGTCGAGCGCTCGGGCTTCAACTCTTGGGCGCCGAGGGCCTTGGCCGCCGCCGAACCCACCGGCAATACGCCGTAGTTGATCGACTGATACACGCCGTCGACCACGCCATAAGTGGTGGAGCGCGCACTGAACAGGCTATTGGCCAGGGACGGCGCGCGAAAGCCGTTACTGACGGTGGCGCGCACGGCAAATTGCGGGGTGAAATCGTAGCGTGTGGTCAGCTTGCCGCTGCGGGTGGCGCCGACGCCTTCGTTGTAATGCTCGTAGCGAAAGGCGGTGCCGATGTACCAGTCCGGCAGCGGGTTGAAGCCCACATCGACATAGCTGGCGAGGCTGTTGCGCGAGGCGCTGCTTTCTTCATCCGGCGAAATGCCGTTGGTGACCTGCGCCCCGGATGACGCGCAGTTGCCGGGCGCCACGCAGTAGCCGCCATTGGCATAAGACGCGTAGTCACCCGCCTGCACCTCATAGGTGTCGCGCCGATGTTCGAAGCCGTAGGACAGGTCCAACGGTTTTTGCAGGCCGACATCAAAGCCGCGCTTGAAGTCGAGGTTGGTGGTCAGCTCGGTGGAAATCCAGGTGCCGGAGGTGAAGCTGTTGGGCGTGTACTCGCCCAGCGACGGGTTCTGGTTGTGGGTGGTGCCCTGCTCCGCCTCGTTGCGCCCGTAGGTGGTGGACACGTCCCAGTCCCACGCGCCGACGGTGCCTTTGCCGCCGAACGCGGCCTGGAAATCGTCCTCGTCGATGTACCAGGTCGGCGTGTACCCGGCCGGGTAGCCATTCGGCCCGGTGGTGATGGTATTGGTGATGGTCGGCAGGCGGTAGTTCTGCCCCTGCTCGGCCTTGCGCCGCGAGTAGGTGGTGAAGGAATACAGGCTGAGGCTGTCATCAATCGGCAGCTCGGCGTTGTAGCCCAGGGTCAGCAGGTTGGTCTTGGGCGTGCCGTAACCGCCGTAGGTCGATCTGCCGGCCTGGTTGTAGGCTTGCTCATAGGTGTAGCCGTTGGCGCTGGCTTTGTTGTCGTCATTCTGGCTGCGGGCATCCAGGGCCAATTGCACGACGCCGCCGTTGCCGATTTCAAAACCCTTGTTGAGGCTTTGTTGCACGGTTTGCTTCTTGCCGTCGTAGCCCTGACCGACGTTGGTGACGGCGGTGCCGCTGGTATCAGCCTTGAGGATCACATTGATGACCCCGGCGATGGCATCCGAGCCGTACTGGGCGGCGGCGCCGTCGCGCAGCACTTCCACATGGTCGATGGCACTGATGGGGATCAAATCCAGGTCAGCCGGCGCCGCGCCGGTGTTGATGCCATTGATGTTCAGCGTGGCGCTGGTGTGACGACGTTTGCCGTTGACCAGCACCAGCACTTCGGCAGCGCTCAAGCCGCGCAGGTTGGGGGCACGGGCAATGCCGCTGGCGTCCCAGCCGGTTTTTTCCGGCAGGGTCAGCGACGGGATCACCGCGCTCAAGGCTTCCATCAAGCCAGGCTTACCGGTGCTTTGCAGTTGCCTGGCGCTGACCACATCGATCGGCACCGGGCTGCTGGTGACGGTGCGCTGCTCGGCGCCACGGTTACCGGTGACCACCACGGTGGACAGGGTGCTGTCGTCCTGGGCGGATGCAGTGCCGGCCAACAGGGCCAGCGTGAGTGCGGCGGTGGGGGGTAAAACTTGCTTCATGACCACTCCAGGCTTTCCGAATCGCGAAGTCGGGCAGTCGCGCGGGCGGGCGCGGTGCTCGTTTTTCAGGGTGCAGCTGCGATGGGGAACTAGGTGTGGAGTGAGCGAGGGTTTTGAATCGGCGACATACGTTGAACTCCCTTCCAACGATTCTGCCGCGGGGTCTTTACCCGGTTATGGCGCGCAGAATCTGAATCACGCTGGGTACCATCCGAGGTCAGGGGTAGGCTGTTGCGATCAAACATAACGGAATGGATTTTAAAAATATAATGCTATTTGGGCATAAGCTAATATTCCCTACTTTCATTATTAGCGAATAACTTTATTCATATAAATAATGTTTTCCTGCTGATCGTTCCCACCCTCTGCGTGGGAATGCCTCATGGGACGCTCCGCGTCCCGCCCTGCAACCGGCAACCTTGTGACGCGGAGCGTCACGGGCTGCATTCCCACGCGGAGCGTGGGAACGAGCATTAGTGCGTGAGAGCGAACAGGGTCAGGTGTGGGTGCGAGTGCTTTTTTCCACCAGGCACATTGGCGTGCCGGCAACCGGCTCCTGCAGGATCTGCACTTGCACGTCGAACACCTGGCGCATCAGCTCGGCACTGATCACCTGGGCGGGGGCGCCATCGGCGACCAGCTTGCCGGCGTGCATCACCGCCAGGTGATCGGCGTAGCGGCAGGCCTGGTTGATATCGTGCAGTACGGTGATCACGGTTTTGCCCTCGGCGGCCAGTTCGCCCATCAGGTCGAGCAGTTCGACCTGATGGCTGATGTCGAGGTAAGTGGTGGGCTCGTCGAGCAACACCACTGGCGCATTCTGTGCCAGCACCATGGCCAGCCAGGCGCGCTGGCGCTGGCCGCCGGACAAATCCGCCAACGCGCGGTCGCCCAGGCTGTCCAGCTCCAGGCGCTGCATGGCCTGGGTCACCTGGGCTTGATCGTTGCCGCTCAGGCGCCCCCACAACGAGTTATGCGGGCTGCGGCCGTAGGCGACCAACTGGCGCACGCTGACACCTTCCGGCACCGGCAATACCTGCGGTAAAAATGCGATCTGCCGCGCCAGTTGCCGAGCGGACAGGCTGGCGTAGGCGTGGCCATCCAGGGTCAACTCGCCCTGGGTCGGCTTGAGGATGCGCGCAAACGCCTTGAGCAAGGTGGACTTGCCACAGCCGTTGGGGCCGATCAGCGCGGTGACGCGACCTGTCGGCGGTGCGAACGAAAGGCCCTGCACGATACGCGTGGCGCCGTAGCCGATATCGAGTTGGTGGGCCTGCAAAATACTCATGTCATCAACCCTTGAACCGTGCCAGCAACCAAAGAAAATACGGCGCACCAATCACCGCCGTAAGCACGCCCGCCGGGATTTCGCTGGGCGCGATCAACGTGCGTCCAAGCGTGTCGGCCAGCACCAGCAATAACGCGCCAATCAGCATCGCAGCCGGCAGCAGGTACTGGTGATGCCCACCCACCAGGCGCCGCGCCATGTGCGGTGCGACCAGGCCGATAAAACCAATCGGCCCGATCACGCCGACACCCAGGCTGGTGAGCACCACCGCGCAGGCCATCGCCCACCAACGGGTACGGCCAAGCGCAGTGCCCAGGCTGTGGGCGGCCTCATCGCCGAGAGCAATGAGGTTCAGGGGTTTAGCCAGGCACAGGCCCAACGGGATCAACAGCAGAAACGGCAACACCAGCGCCACATGGTGCCAATTACGGCTCCACAAACTGCCCGTCAGCGCGAGCAACGCGGTGTTGATATCCAACGGATGGGACAGGATCAAAAACTCGGTGACGCTGGACAAGGTCACCGCAATCGCCACCCCCGACAGCGCAAAACGCACCCCGGAAAAACTCACGCCGGTGTTGTACAGCGCCAGCAGCAAGGCCCCACCGGCGCCGCCCAGGCAGGCCACCAGTGGCAGCCAGGCAATCGGCAGGTGTGGCCAGCTGATGATCGCCACGGTCAGCGCCAGCCCGGCACCCTGGGTCACGCCGAGAATTTCCGGCGAGGCCAGCGGGTTGCGGATCACGCCCTGCACAATCGCGCCGGCCAGGCCGAAGGCGCAGCCAGCCAGAATGGCGATCAGGCTGCGTGGCAGGCGGTGGTTCCACACTTCAAAATCGAGGGCGTCGTGGGCCAGCAGGCGCTCCAGCACGGTGGCAGGTTTGAGCCACACCGTACCGGAGCTGAGGCTCGCCAGCAACGCCACCAGCAGCAAGCCCAGCAGCAGCCATAAACGTAAGCGTGGCCGAATCATAGGGTGCGCCTGGCAAGAAACAGGAAGAACGGTGCGCCGATCAACGCAGTGACCACGCCCGCCGGGGTTTCCACTGGAAAGGCCACCGCGCGACTGAGCAAGTCGGCGCCCAGCACGATCACCGCGCCCAACGCCGCGCTGAGCGGCATCAGCCATCGGTAGTCGTTACCGAGAAACTGGCGAATGATATTCGGCGCGATCAGCCCGACAAAGCCAATGGGGCCGACCGCGCAGACGCTGGCACCCACCAGCAGCAAGCTGGCGACAAACACCTGCAAGCGCAGGCTGGCGATACCGACGCCCAACGAGCGCGCGGCGTCTTCGCCGAGGTTAATCAGGTTCAGGCGCGGCGCACACCACAGCGCCCACACGCCGCCGATCAGCGTGCACGGCCAGAGCAGTTGCACCTGGGCCGCTCCCACATTGGCCAGCGACCCGGCCAGCCAGTTCAGCACGCTTTGGGCCTGGGCCTCGACCAGAATCACCGTGAGCCGGGTCAAGGCCGCGCACAACGCAGCAACCGCCACACCGGCCAACACCAGCCGACCTTGCGCGGTGGTCGGCGACCACGCGCCGCCGAGGCTGAACACCGTGACCCAGGCCAGCGCGCCGCCCAGGCAGGTCATCAACAGGGCGCCCCCGGTAAAGGGCGGCGCGACCAAACCGGTGGAAAACAAGGCCAATCCCAATGCCGCGCCGGCCGTCACGCCGAACAACGACGGCGATGCCAGGCGGTTGCGGGTGATGCCTTGCATCAATGCACCGGCCAGGCCCAGGCAGGCACCGACCAACGCCGCGCACAACGCACGCGGCACGCGCAGCTGCGCCACGATATAGGCCATATTGCCGCCTACGCTGCCCTGATGAACCAGGCCGTTCCAGGCATCCGTCGCAGTGATGGTGAACGGCGACCAGCTGTACAGCGAGTACCAGAACAACACGGCACCCAGCAGCACAATGCCTGCCGCCGCGAAACTGCGCTGCACGGTTATTGGCTCAATACGGCTTTGCCGCCCTTGAGAATCGCCAGGGTGTCTTCAGCGATTTGCTCCGACGCCAATACACCTCGGTTACGCGCCCAACTGTCGCCATCGACCTCGGCCACCTGATGATTACGCACCGCGCCGAGCACTTGCCACAACGGCTGCTTGCTCCAGGTGTCGACGATACTTGGGCGACGATAGTGACCAACCAGCAACCAGCCAGGGTCAAGCGCGAGCAATTGTTCCAGGCTGACAAACTCAGTCGGCGCAGCCTTGGCGCGTACCAAAGGCACTTTCAGGCCGATGGCTTGCAGCACGCTGCCGGCGTAGGAGTCAGGCCCGTGTACGGAAAAGCTGTCTTCACGGGCAACCCCGAACAACACGCTGGCACCTGCCGGAATCTGCTTGGCAATGGCCTGCAAGTGCTCACGGTTCTGGGCGATACGCGCGTGCATCTGCGCGCTTTTGCCCAGGGCCGTGCCGATCAGTTCGGCGGATTTGAGGCTGCCTTCGTAATCTTCCCCACGTGATGGCAGCAACAAGGTCGGCGCGATGCTCGCCAAGTCGCTGTACAACGCCTGATGACGATTGAGGTCGGCGACGATCAAGTCCGGCTTGAGCCGGGCGATTTCTTCGATGCTCGGTTGCGAACGCAAGCCCACGGACTTCCATTGGCCGATGGCCTGGCGCACACGCGGCAAGACGCGGTTGGCATCGCCATCGTCCGCAGCACCGACCGGCGTGACGTCAACGGCGGCGAGGCTGTCGAGAAAGGAGAACTCCAGCACCACCACGCGCTTGGGCGCATCCGGCAGGTGCACCGCGTGCTGGCCGTCATTAAGGTCGATGGGCGCGGCGTTCAATACGCTGGAAGACAACGCCAGGAGGCAGGCGGCAAGGGTCGGGATGGAGCGCAACATTCGCATGACAAAGACCTCGGCGTTAAAACACCCCGGCTGGACGGGCCGGGGAAAACGGCGGGTACTATTCCATATTGAGGCGATGCAATCAAAAAACATTCTTATTAACGCAGCGATTTTAGGGTGTGGTCTGGCTTGTGTGGGAGCTGGCTTGCCTGCGATAGCATCGACCGGGTCTTACTGACAGACCGAGGTGTCTGTATCGCAGGCAAGCCAGCTCCCACATTGGCCCTCCAACATTGGCCTTCCCCACATAATCCCTGCGTTTAGAAGTCGACGGTGGCCGACAGCAAATAGGTGCGCGGCGTGGACAGGGTCAGGCCCGGCTCACTGTCATCCGAAGCACCGGCCGAACTCCAATAGCGTTTATCGGCGACGTTCTCGACATTCGCCCGCAAGGTGATGTGCTTATCGTCGACCTTGAAGGCATAGCGCGCACCAACGTCAAGGCGGGTCCACGCGTCGATTTCCTTGACGTTGGACTGGTCCAGGTATTGGGAGCTTGAGTAGATACCCCGGCTGGTCAGGGTCAGGCCTTCCACCGTCGGCACATCCCATTCGGCGCCCAGGTTGACGTTGTACTTGGGCGTGGCCGGGGCGCGGTTGCCGTCGAAAGTACCGTTGGTGGTGTGGGTCAGTTCGCTGTCGATAACCATCACACCACCCAGCAGCCGTACGCCCTTGAGCGGCTCGCCGAACACGCTCAGCTCCACGCCGTCGTTCTGGCGTTTGCCATTGGGGCCGAACACCCGCGTAGTGGCGTTGGTTTCGTAGGCCGGCTGCTTGATACGGAACACCGCTGCCGTCACGGCAAACGCGCCGGCGTCGTATTTGGCACCCACTTCAACCTGACGGCTGACAAACGGCGGGAAGATTTCATCTTCGTTGATCGAGGTCGACGGCGCGATTTTGCCTTGGCTCAGGCCTTCCATGTAGTTGGCGTACAGCGACAGTTTGTCGGTGGCTTTAAACAGGATGCCGCCGGAGGGCGAGACCTTTTCCTCATCGTAGGCCGTAGCGCCTTTGACGTTGTTGGTCCAGTCGTCGACCTTGACCCGCTGCCAGCGCGCGCCCAATGTCAGCAATAAACGCTCGTCGAAAAAGCCCAGGGTATCGGACAGTGCCACGCCACTGAAGCGGTTCTCGGTGTAGACCTTGGAATCCAGGCGTGTTGGCCGTGAAGGGGTTGGGGTTTCTACCGGGTTGTACAGGTTGCTCGGCGCCGCCGCGTAACGGGCGCCGCCGTTTTCAAAGTCCATGTAGAAGTAGCTGGCCGCCAGGTTGATCTCATGGCTGACCGGCCCGGTATGCAACCAACTGCGCACCCCGGCGGTAGCGGTGCGCACGTTTTCATCGCGGGTGAAATCCCGTGGCAATACGCTGAAATCCCCGGCGTTGTTGGTGACGGACACCGCGTGACGCAAGAAGTCGTGGTTGCTTTTACGCGCGCCGACGCCGCCATACAGCATCACGCTGTCACTGAGGTCGAACTCGCCGTTAACCGTGCCGAAGGTGTCATCGGTACGGGCTTTGCTCCAGGGCTGTGCGTAGTTATGCCGTACGTCATTGGCACTCGGCACCCGGGCATTGGCGCCGACTTGTACACGTTCTTGCGGCGCATCGGTGTCGCGCTCGGTGTGGCCGATATCCGTGGAAAGGCGCAGGCGCTCACCGCGAAAATCCAGGCCCAGCACCGCCATTTCACGGTCGACGCTCTGGTGATCCCATTCGGTATCGCCGGACTGCTTCACGCCATTGAAACGGATGCCGAACTTGTTGTCCTCACCAAAGCGCCGCCCCACGTCCACCGCGCCACCGGCCTGGCTGCCGGACGCCCAGGTGCCGGTCAGCGAGGTAATGTCCTTGTCGGTAGCGCGCTTGGGCACCACGTTGATCCCGCCGCCCACGCTGCCGCGCGGCGAGATGCCGTTGATCAACTGGCTCGGGCCTTTGAGGATGTCGACGCGCTCGGCCATTTCCATGTCGATGGTGTACGTCGGCAGTACGCCATAGAGGCCGTTGTAGGCCACATCACTGTTGAACAGGCTGAACCCGCGAATGGTGAACTGCTCGTAGCGTCCGCCCGCCGGGTTGGTGGCGCGCACCGACGGGTCGCTGGCGACCAGGTCGCCGAGGGTACGCGCCTGTTGGTTCTTGACCGCCTCGGCGGTGTAGGTGGTCATGCTGAACGGGGTTTCCATAAAGTCCCGTGAGCCGAGCAGGCCTTGCGAGCCACGCCGCGCCACCTGGCCACCGGCATAGGTATCGCCATCGGCCAACCCAGTGGTACCGACGATGGACGTGGGTGCCAGTTGCAGGCTGCCGCTTTCCGGCACCGGCATCAGCCTGTAGGCCTGCGTGCCCATCGGTTGCAATTGCAGGCCCGAGCCCGTCAGCAACTGCGCAAAGCCCTCCTCCACGCCGTATTCACCCGACAAGCCGGCGCTGCTGCGACCGCTGACCAGCGCCGGGTCCACCGACAGGTTGACCCCGGCGAGCCCGGCGAAGCGGGTCAATGCGGCGCTCAGGCTACCGGCCGGCACCTGGTAACTGCGGCGGGCGGTGCTGTCTTCGGCATAGCTGAGCGGGACAAATAACGGGCTGGCACTGAGGCTCAGCATCAGGCTCAGGTTCAGCAACGGGCGCAAGCGCATGGGTCGGACTGCGGGCATGGGGAGAAGCTCTCGATTTTGTTCACTTGCCTGGAATGACAGGCGAGGCGCAAAAAAGGGACAGGGGTTGGCGATTTTTTTCAGCAGATAAAGCCTTCGTCTTGCATAGAGGGCAGCCATTGCTCACGATGTCGCCTGATTTCAATCTCTGCATAAAGGCTCACCGCATGAAGTTATTGCGTAAATGGCGCGAAAAAAAAGCGCGCAAGGCACTACGCGCGCTCTCCCCGCTGGAGCGCTCGACGCAAAAACTGCGCAACCGCTATCCAAACTACAGCTTTGGCATAGGCACCTACGGCGATTTGAAGGTGCACGACTGGCATGAAGGCACGACCCTGCGTGTCGGCGCCTACACCTCGATTGCCGGCAATGTGGAAGTGTATTTGGGCGGCCATCATCGCACCGACTGGCTCAGTTGCTACCCCTTCCCCGCCAAGATGAAAAGCCTCGCGCACATTACCGACTTTGGTGGCAGCAAAGGCGACGTGATCATTGGCAATGATTGCTGGATCAGCTCCCACGCGAAGATTCTGTCGGGCGTGACGATCGGCAATGGCGCAGTCGTGGCTGCGGGCGCGATTGTGACCAAGGATGTGGCGCCTTACGCCATTGTGGGCGGCAACCCGGCCAAACATATCCGCTGGCGTTTTGATGAACCGACTCGGCTGATCCTTGAGCAATCCGCCTGGTGGGACTGGCCGGAGGCTGAGGTGCGTGAGGTGGCGCATTTGCTGTGCAGTACGGATATCGGGCCGTTTGTGGAGTACCTCAGCCAGCGCGGGCGTTCGGCTGGCTGAAGCCTTCAGCGCTTGATCCAATCCAGATCCACGGCACCTTGAATGCCATCGACCTGGCCTTTGCTGCTGTGCTGCCACCAGTGCCAGCGCTTGCCGTGGCTACGCCAGGTTTCGGGCACCGTCGGCTGCTTGGCGTCCCAGTGGGCGATCCACAACGGGCACCGGCTGAAATCGTACTTGCGCCACGCCACACGGTCAGCCCAGATGCTGGGTGACGTGTAGATGTAGGGATGGGCGCCATCGAGCACCTGCGTGCTGAGCAGCATTACCAGTTCGTACAAGGCATCGGCCATCTGATCCGGGCTCGCCGTTTCGTTGCGCGAGGTTTCTACATCAATGGCCAGGATGTGCTTCCCGACCTCGAAGCTGGCCTCGCAGAGCCGCTGCCGAATATTGGCCAGTTGTTCGCCGGGGGTACTGCTCAGTGCACGAAAGTAGTGGTAAACCCCCGCAGTCAAACCGTGGGCCAGCATCCCGGCAAAGTTTGTTGCAAACCGAGGGTCAGTGTAGGTGCCCCCTTCGGTCATCTTCACAATGGCATGGGTGACACCGGCTGACGCGACGCGGCGCCAGTCGATCTCTCCTTGCCAGCGCGACACATCAATGCCACGCGCATGGGTGGTAGGGGTTTGCTGTTCACAACTCATGAGTTTCTCCAAGACGCTGGGTGCTTTATGCAACCTTTCATCTCGGATACTTTCATTCTAAAGCGCCGAAAAACCGTATAAGAGTACTGCCTGCTTAGGGATGCGCTTGGGTATGGCAGACGGTACAAGGGTGAAAAATTGGGGCGTTCCCCAAAAAACGCGCGCATGAAAAAGCCCAACCTTTTCAGATTGGGCTAAGTCATTGAAAAATATGGTCGGGACGGAGTGATTCGAACACTCGACCCCTAGCACCCCATGCATGGCCCCGTACAAACGTAAGCTATTGTAAGTTATAGAATTAGGCACTTATACACGACACCAAATAACCGCATTTCCCGTGCTTATGCAAACGATAAACCGTGGCCTGTAGCGGAGGTTTTGCGCAACATACATCGCTCACCCCCTCTACGGCGTCCTGCCGACCGAATACAAACATCAGATAGGCTACGGTTCATGATACCGTATGGGCGCGCTCGGCAAATGCAGACAGCCTCCCATTTTTATTATAAATGCCGATTCCATAGCCCAGCCGCGCCCATTTTCCATATATTGCAGATTGAAATTAGTCCAATATGTCCCTTACTCTTCGTAGCACTTCGTCGAAGGACACGACATCAGGGATGACCTCGTGGCGCAGACGAGTTACCACGAGATCTCGCAGCAGGAATGCAGAGTTATCCCGTCGTTTATAGCGGGAATTACAATACGTCAAGGAGTAGAAAGGTAGATCCCTGGTAAGTCCCTGCGGTGTTTGGCGATTTGGTCAGTTCGGCGTTAATAACGACTAAAGTGTCGGTTCCGGTTACATAGCGAACGGCCGATCCCGTGCGTGGGAATTTCAATTGCACCTCGCCCTCCCCGCCCACCGATACTCTTCCATCGTTGGGTATTGTCAATTTGGTATCGGCCTCTGAATCGCAGTGGATGATTACGTTAGCAGAATCAGTCAAGTTATCCCCGACGCGTCCTTGCATCCTTATTTCAGTGGAGGTACTTGTGCAAGATACGGGTACAGGCGCGGCACTTAAATTATAGGACGTAGTCGAGAACACGGACGTCGGTGAGCCGCATTGGAACTGCCATTTGGTTGGCGTCTGTCCATTAAACTTGGTGATGTCCAGAGTCTGGCCTATCAAGCTTCTTACGGCCGCGACACCGTCGGCAGCAGTACTGCACGGTGGTACCTGCGGTCCGTTGCATCGAGGAATCTGTCCCGCATTAGTCGCGGATCCACACGCCACGGACCTCATCCCTTGGTATACCCGGAATAAATAGTACCTAGCGCCGTTCGGGTACCCTGGCGGTCGGGTTTCGACTAGCTCCCCTTCGCTTATGATGATGTCCCGTATTGTCATGCTCCGCACCCCATTTACGGTCTTGTCGGTATAGACCAAGGTGGCGCCGATTGTAATCCCGGTCCATCCTGCACACGCTGCACACAACGCGGTACCCAGTATCATTCGTCGGTATAGGTTCATGTTTCGTCCGTTTTGATCGGTAGTTTATCCGCCGGCAACGCCTACGCGCCCCTACGCGGCAGGTGTTGGGTCTGCCCACCTTACCAGGATGACAATATGCCACTTACGCAGACGCGGAACGGATGAGTCATCCCAGCATCTGCATTGCCCAAATGTTCCACCGTGCCTCATACGCTTGCACCCGCGCGGCGGTTTCTGTCGCTGACAGTCCCCTTCGTCGGGCTTGCTCGTAAAGCCGCAACCGTTGTGCACAATGGTTTTCTAACGCGCCAGGCGCAATGGAGGTCCCCGTGGGGGTGAACCATACGCCCAACCAGTCAAAACCATGTTCAATCCTCCCCAGTTGAGTTTTGTCCGGATGCGCTTCAAAGCCACTCAGGTTAAAAAAATCATGCAGTTGTTTTACGCAGCGTCGCAGTTGCCAACGTGTGCGTGTGAGCAGCACAAAATCGTCCATGTAACGTGCATAAAAGATGCCCTCAAGAAGAGCAAAATGGCAATCCACGTGGTACAGCAGCGCGGCCCCCATCAACGGACTGAGCGCACAGCCCCGACATATCCCATGAGTAGGCGTGAAGATATCCCCGCCGTCCTCGACGCAGTAATACAGGTACTGCTCGACAAGGTCGTTGAGTACTGGGTCCTCAATGTGCCGCCGCACAAGGCTCAGCAATTGCTCCTTGCGAATATGGCGGTAATAACCCCGAATATCTGTGCGATAGACGAATGGAAATCGCCTTGAAGCTAGCGCTCGCCAAACCTCACTCACCGACTGTTTTCCCCCACCCCGCCCTTTGATATGAGCGCAGCGCTCATGCATCGGCAGCCGGTTTTCCACCTGCAGCGCAACCCATTTCAGCACCAGGGCGTCTTGAGCGCACCACTGTACCCAGCGACGGTCGTGGCATTGATGTACCTGCATCGGCTGCAGGCGATAGTTACCGCGACACACCTGTCGATACAAAGCCTCACCTTGCTGCAGCCAATGAAAGCGCAAGTGCCACACGTCCGCATTTGGAGGTGCATGTCGGCGTCGTTTGCCCAGCCAGATTTACGCCGCCAACCAGTCCCTTTCAGCCTTACTCATATTCCAGGCTAAAGGTTGCGATGGCGCTGAATGGCCCGCGCTCAATGGTCTTGTTGGCTATTGCCGCCGGTTCGCCCTGCACAAAGGCCAGCATCGTCAGGGTGTTGCTTCCGTTAACCAACCGGACGCCTTCACCTGGCTTATTCAGCGGTAGTTTCTGGCCGCCCTGGGTTTCCATGCCGATAGCAATGCCCTTAGCCTGACCGCCACCGTCGATGGCCAGCAACCCGGCCAGATGCGGGTTTTCAATACCGCTGAAGGTCACCTTGACTGTTTTACCCAGACTCACATCGCACTCCATCAGGCGAATATCAAACGGCTTACTGCGGGTACGCTGGTTGGTATACAGGTCCTTATCTATCAGTGAGCCAAAGTCCAGTGTCACGCTCTCGCCCCCTGGCGCAATCACACAAGGTTCTGCCACCAAGGCGCCATGTAGCCGAACATTCTCGGCTTGTGCCGTCTGGCTCAGCATCAATGCTAGCGGCAGCGCATGCAGGTAACTCTTACGCGGGTTCATTGGTATACCGCCCGCAGGGTCGCAGTAGCCTCAAACGGCCCTTCTATCAGCGTTGTTCCGGCACGCTTGACCGGCACGGCCGAAAGAATAGGCGGGCTTGTCAGCCTAATGGGAATGGGCTTGTTCAATTCAAAAGGAACGCCGTTTTGCTTGATCTGGATAGCCAGGTCAGTCACGTCGCTGGTCACTGCCGCAGTATTGTAATCCGCCGGGGTACCGATAATTTCCAGGGTCATGTCCCAGGTATTGGCACTTGGGTCGCAGGTGATCTGGTAATTCATCACTTGCTGATAGTTCACGCCATCTACCTTTTTCACACCCACTCGGTTACCAAAATTCACATCCACCTGACCGCCGTCGTTGATGGTGCACGGCGGTGGCTCAACCAGAGTGCCGCGCAGTTGTAGATTATCGGTCTCCCTGCCTGACGCGGTTACAATGGCACTGACCAGTGACAGCAGCATGCCTGCATAAATTTTCATCACGTTATACCTGTTCACCGGTACTCCACCTTCATTACTGCTCCCGCAGTGAAGGCCCCGCCAATAAGAGTCGCGCCAGTACGTTTGACCGGCACTGCGTAGAGCTGTGGCCAATTCGGGTAGATAAAGTCCTTGGGGGTGTTGATCGGCAGTGGATTTCCATCAGTTAATATCGCAATGCCAAAATTGTTGATATTGGTCATCAATACGTTAGGGTCAAACGCCGCGCCCGTGCCCTCTATCCGGATATTCATCGCAGTGGGGGCACCAACTGGGCACTGAACTGTGTACGGCACCTGCATTTTTTTATAACTGCCGTCCACCAGCGTGGTCTGCACGTCGTTGCCAAAATTCACTTCAATGATGCCGTTGTTGTTAACCTTGCACGGCTCTGCGGTGAGGATCACTGTTACTTTGATGTTGCTAAATGATGTCGCCATGACAGGTTGAGCGATTGCTCCCAATGCGACCAGAGCAGCGCATAGGACACGCCGCATATACCGGTGTGCTCTTTCAATCACCATGCTGTTCCCGTTACACATAGTATGTTTGGCTCCTTCACTACGTCATGACCCCACTACACCAGTGATCAATTTTGCTTGACGGGCATGGCCTTGCAGTCATTACCGTTGCAGGTGAACTGCAGTTGAGGGCGACCTCCGTAGTCGTTGATGTAGGTCAGCACGGGCGTCTGGCCCAGCACGGAAATATCCAGGCTCAGCGTTTCTTTACCCTTCGGCGCTATCATAATCGGCTCAAATCCCTCGGCACTGGCGCTGCCAGGCTTGCTGCCCGCATCAACTATTGTCACGTAATAAGGCGTCGGGTTATTCACCAGGTATTTGTTGCCCTGCTTGCTCAGCGTTAGTTGCTCCTCCCAGGGCACCATCCCCATGGTTGCGCCCAGCGTTTTTGGCCGATAAAACAGCTTGATGCGCGTCTGCAGTGCCAGTTGCAAGGTGTTGGGTTTTTCACTCTTCGGCGGAATTTCACGCAGATTGAAATAGAACAGCGTCTCCCGGTCCTGCGCTAACAAGTTGGCGGCCGGCAGGGCCTGTATCTTGATCTGACTTTTGGCCCCTGGCTCAAGACGCTGCAGGGGCGGGAGAACGGTCAAAGGGCTGGTAATCTTATTACCCTGCTCATCTTCCACCCAGCCTTGCGCCAGGTAAGGCAAATCCTTGTTTCCGTTGTTGATACTAAGGCTAATGGACTTTTCGCCCCCGTTGAATACGGCACGGGTACGGTCCAGCGCTACAGCCGCCTGCACCTGTTGCAGGCCCAGCATGCTTAACAGCAGGCCGCCAGCCACGCGACAAAATGGCTTATTCTGAATGTTCATCTTCTGTTACTCACTGTTGTATCTCTGTAAAACTTCAAAGTCGGACCGCGGAAGAGAACGCCCCACTCGCCAACGCATGTGCTACAGATGTCCTTGCTATAAGGAGTCAACCCGGCACTTTTTGTCGCGATTCCTTAGTGGGTATCCGTGCGCATGGCAACACCAGTTCTGCCATGTCGCCCTCGGATATCTGCTCTGGCATCCGCATCTCACACTGTGCCCGGCCATTCCAATGCACACTCATTTCCCCGCCAGGATTGATACCGCTGAGGTAGACGCTGCCTTCGTCGCTGACGATGCCCACATCCTGGTCCTTGTGGTTTTTTACCGTGGCACCAAAGGGAGCGTTTGAACCATCGCCAAGCTTGATCACCACCATCGCTTTCTCTCCGGCCACCACTTCAAACCGCCGATAACCAATAGCTCCTTCGGTCAAAGTGGCCTGCGTCACCGAGCGGCCTACATCAGCGTTTTCCGGCAACTTGTTAAGGTCAATGCTCAACTGGTTTCGGTGATAACTGTTCACGTCGGTGACCACTGCTTTGCCAAATCGGTTAGTGCGAATGGGTGCGCCATATCCCGAAATTGGGATGTCCCCTACGCCATCGGTATCGATCAGGACTCGTGTTCCCCCGATCATGTTCGAGCGGTGCATCGCAGCCCCTTTCGTGGTGGCGGTAGCACCGCCCTGCAGCGACATACCGACTGAGGCATAGCGCCCCTCCTGATAGCTGGTGTTGGCATTGACCCGGGCCAGGGTCCCGTCATGGGTGTAGAAGGCACTCGCGGTGGCACCATCGCGGTTTTTGCCGCCATTGAGCTGATAACTGTCGCCGTTTTCGAGACGATCGTAGTAGCCCACTTGATGACTGTTTGCATCACGATCGTAGCTGCCGCTGTAGCTGACAGAACTGCTGCCGCGACCCAGGGGCATTGAGAGCGAGAGGTACATGCCGTCGTCATTGGAGCCGTTGTACTTATTGCGATACGCCGTTAGCGAGAGGCTTACTGCCCTGAACTGACCGACGTTGAAGCTTTTGGACAAGGTAAAGGTGTATCGGTCGCTGGCCTTGGTATCCCAATAGGTCTGGTGGTCGTAGTTGAGATAAGTACTCAACCCGCTGTCGCTGAAGTTCTGCCTGAAACTGACGTTGTATAACTCTTTGCTGTTTTCGTTACGCGTGCCGAAGTTACGGGCATCCAGATAGTCGCTCATCGACATGTAATCTTTCTCGGAGAAGCGATACCCAGCAAAGGTGACCTGACTGTCGTACGCGTCGAAGTTTTTCGAATAGCGCAGTCGGTAAGAGTTGCCGCTCAGAGTGTTTTGCTCCGTTTGAGGAAGGCGGGCCCGCGACTGAGTAATGTCGAATGACAATGCCCCAAACATCATCAGGTCACGTCCCACCCCCAAAGCCAGGGCTTTGTAATCACCACCTTCAACACCGCCGCCGTAAAGCGACCAGCCGTTGCTCACCCCCCACGAAGCCTCGCCGGTGACGAACATTGGCCCTTCGGTACTATGGCTGAAGTCCGAGGGACGACCGCTGCTGACCTTGTAACGCACAGAACCCGGCCTGGTCAGGTAGGGAACGCTGGCGGTTTCGACAGTGAATGACTGCACGCTGCCATCTTGCTCTTCTACCCGCACATCCAACTGCCCGGAAACTGCATCATTAATGTCTTGAATGCGAAACGGCCCCGAAGCAACCTGGGTTTCGTATAGAACTCGACCCTGCTGACTGATTACGACTTTGGCATTGGTACGCGCCACACCTGCCACTTCCGGGGCATAACCCCGAAGGTTCGGCGGCAGCATGCTGTCATCGGTGACGAGGCTGACGCCGGTAAAGCGAAAGCTGTCAAAGATGTCGGAATACAGGAAGTTCTCACCTAGCGAAAATTGCGCCCCAAGGGTCGGAATAGCCCTATAGGCGTAGTAACGACTCCAATCCCAACTATTGCCTGCGCCCTGACCATTATTCCGATGATCCAGCCGCGCTTGCCAGTCGGCACGCAGTCGCCAGGCCCCCATATTCCCCCCCACCGTGCCGTTGCCGCTCAGGTTGTAAGAGGTTCCACCACCATGTTCCTGTCGTTGGCTTTGTCCGTTCATATAATAGTCAACGAACACTCCAGGGATGCCCTCCTCCCAACGCGACGGCGGATCCCAAGTGTCTGCTGCGTATTCCAGATAGGCCTGCGGTACGCTGACCATCACGCTGGAAGTGCCCAACTCAGCACGCGCTGTTGCACCTGGCAGACTGTCCAGTGAAAGACATTGCCCCTGGTGCCACCACTTGAGTTTTTTGCTGATGTCCGGTTTTAAACCGAACTGATCGACCAGAGTCGGACCGAGACAGGCCACGCTCTCCCTGGCATCCTGTTCTGATGGGTAGAACACCACCGACTGCTCTGGCAGTTCCTGCCTGTTAATTCGTACGAGCATTGTGTAATCGCCCGGCATGATGTATGCGCCACGGGAAAATTGGCCCAAATCCATATTTTCGCGATCTTTAACATCTATCACATCAATATTGAATTCTACTTCCTGCGCACTGGCGTGACACCCCGCGCCGCTGAGTGCACAAGCTATGGAAACGCCCAATACGCGCGGACGAAAAGGTACCAGTGCCCATTTCGGCACACTCACGATTGATGAGTCCATGTCATTTATATTCACACTACAAAGCATGCCAACTATTAGCGAGGCGCAATCCAACCCGAACACCACCCACGAAAAAGCACAGGACTTAATTGAATGCCCCTACTCATACTTCCTGTTGATGGCCGAACAAACGCCGCCTCTTCCCAGCCCCATAGTTGGTCAAGTTATTATTCATAACAAAATGCATGTGGGCGTTACCCACATGCATAGCAACTCCAGACTTACAACTAGATCAATTGTAGGTCAACATGAAGTTTGCGACACTGCTGAATTCACCCGGAACGATGGTACTTACATTACCACCACTACCTTTTAGAGCAGCCGTGAATGCGAGGGTAGTTTCAGAAGTCCCAGCACCTAGCAACTTACCGGCAGTAGGGGTGCCCAGCTTGATCGAATTTCCGTCACCATCAGCCAGCGCAATGCCAGCACCTTTAGCGGTACCGGTAATACCGAGTAAACCGCCTGCACTTTCCGCACCAGAAAATGTCGTTTTTACTGTTTTAGCTGTGGCGAGACTGCACTTTTCGAGACGAATTTCAAATGCTTTCGGCCCCGAACTACCACCGTCAGCGAGCGCCACGTTAGCAACAGAGCCCAGGTCAATTGTTTGATCACTGGATTTTTGATCTATAGCGCATGGCGCATCAATAACAGTGCCGGTAAATTTTACGACGCCATTGCCTTGATCTGCAGCCTGCACACTAGAGATAGTACCGAGCACCACTGCGGCCGCCAGAGCGATTTTATTAAACTTCATACGAGCCATCATCCTTATTACAATCAAATCAATAGTTACGACCACACATCTACTTAAAGACCTACAAATAGATACCGACCCCGTTCGAGGGGAAATCAGTGGTAAGCGATCGAGCTCCAACATATTCATATCGTTGAGCTGATTTGATTATAGGGACGAGGCACACAGAGGTAACCAAGGCACCTCTTGAAGAGAGGCAAGAAAATTCTTGTTTGGTTTAGAGAGCCTCTTCCTTCCTAGCAGCTATTAAAGCACCGAGCATTCTATATTGAGGGAATTCAACTGTATTAAATCATGCAGTTCGCTTGAACGAAGTGGTGCCTGCAGAACGCCCCGCAGCGGTACGCGATAAGTTTTCGCCCATAAGATTATTTTTTTATGCTGCCGGGAGTTCACATCAGCAACCGCAATGATTGAATTTATCGCATTGTGCTTTATAAGCATCTGAAGACGGTCAGCATCTTTGCCAAGGTCGAACCCGTCGTAGATCAGATACTCGACACGCCCCCCTGCCCCCAGCAGGTCAGCCACCTCTTGGACACAAACACACAAGCTAACCGAGTAATACCCCAGTTCATTGAGCGTTCCCGCATAGCCAAATAGCGAACCGGAATTTTTGCTCAGCACCACCATGTGGCTTCTACCCTTACGCACGCCCTGCTCCCAGCAAAAAGCCAGGAAATTAGCGCTCATTGTTTAATCTTTATACGAGATCTTTCTCATTCTTCTGTGGATTGGTCTTGATTTTTACGAAAAGCCAGACACTCTCTTGAGAGAAAAACCTTGCTGGCATGCGAGAATATTCTCGCTTGCAGCCAGCATGGATCTTGGTTCCAGCAGGTCTGCCTCCTGCAATAATAACGGGTAAGACAGAGAGAGGCCCGGGACGGCCGCCCAGAAAAACCAAAACCTCAGCCCAGCCTTGTTCAGGCTGCGGCCTTAGGGCTGTGGCTATAACTGTCTTCCAGACCCATGCCTAAATGCGAGCCAAGACTAATGAGCAAAAAAGTACTGATCGTCGATGATCATCCGTTGATCTGCTCGGCCATCCGCAGCGCTCTCGACGGAATCGGTTACGAGACTGTAGGCGAGACTGCCGATGGTGTTGATGCCTTACAAATGATCAAGTCCCTCCAGCCAGACATTGTGATTCTGGATATAGGCCTTGAAAAAATGGACGGGCTTACGGTATTGCAGCGAATCTCCCGTGAAAAGCTCGATACCCGGGTGCTCGTATTCACGTCTCAGACGAAGGACACCTATGCCACACGTTGCTTTCACGCTGGGGCGAGTGGCTTTGTGAGTAAGCTCGAACCCATTACCCAACTGATCAAGGCGATCAAAGCCATCGCTGATGGGTACGTGTTATTTCCTAAGAGCGCCATGCCGATCTTCTCTGGCGCTGTTCAAGGTGGGGCAGTAGGTGACTTGCAGAATCTTACGGATCGCGAGATACAGGTTCTAAAGTTGCTGGCTGAAGGTTACTCCAACCGTGATATCGCAACTAAACTCAGCCTCAGCAGCAAAACGGTCAGTGGCCACAAGGTCAACCTTATGACCAAGCTCAGCGTGACTTCAGTGGTCGAACTGGCCGATATTGCCAAGCAGCGCAGCCTCATTTGAGATTGACTTGAAATCAACCATCTCCCGACTCAGCGTCCTTGCCTACCTCACGGTATTTTGTTGCCTGGTGGCTGGGGCCGAGATGAGCGATCTGCAGCCCATCGCGCGACAACAACTCGATAGCGTGAAGGTCCAGCCCAACGATGTCGAGCAGGCCTGGCTTGGGCAAAAACGAACGCTGATAGTCGGCGTGACAAGCGATTCCTTACCACCGTACCGAATCTTCAGTGAGCATGGGAGCTTTGAAGGACTCACAGCGGACTACTTGGCAGCTTTGCAGCAAGAACTTGCGATCGCGATTAAGGTGCGCCCGTTTGCTACGTCCGCCGCCGCCTTTGAGGCCCTGCGCCAACGGCAGATAGATCTGGTAGCCAACGCCACCCCACAAGAGGCCGGCGATTTCGGTGTACAACTGACGCCACCTTACGGACAGTCGGAGCTTGCCCTCTTCGCTGACGCGGGAGATCTCCATGAATACAGCATCAATGATCCCCATTTGCGCATCGCCGTAGCCAGCAGGGCTGCTCTCTCGTTGTACAAGGCCAACGGCAGCCAAGGGACTTTCAGTATGTATGCGACGCCGCTTGCCGCGATGGCCTCGGTGTTAACTGGCGATAATGACGCTTACCTGGGCGACACCCTCTCCACCTACTATCTATCCAGTCAGCTATTCAGTGTCCAGTTTGAAATCAACCAAAGTACACGCCTGCCAAGGGTCAACATTGCTTTTGCGATTGCCGCAAACAACCCTTTACTGGCCGGTCTTCTCGAGCGCGGATTGGGTAGCATCACGCCCCGCCAAATGACCGACGCCCAGTATTTTTGGGGTGATTTTGAGAGCGGTGACTATGGTGATTTTCGCGTCCACCTCACCAACGCCGAACGCACCTGGATAAACAACACCGGGGTAGTCAACCTCGCGATCAGTGAGGATCTTGCTCCTTACGCTTTTTTCAACAGCAATGGTCGCTTGAATGGTATTGCCTCAGATCTGCTGGGCATTATTCGGCGCAAGACGGACATCCACCTCAACATTATCCGCGTCCGATCGCTGAGCGAAGTCAGTGCGCTGCTGGACAACGGCAAAGCAGACATTGGTATCCTCACAGCCGCCAGTAACTCTTCAGTGCCTTATCTGCTTACCCGGTCTATGGCCGTCGCCCCCTACCTTTTCGTTATGCGGCAAAACAATCAGTTGCCCCTGGAGCCACATAGCACTGCCTCCGTCGCCGTTGCAAAAGGCTATATGCAGAGGGAGATGCTTGCCCGGCAATATCCCCATGTGCGGATCGAGAACACCGAAACCATGGGCGAGGCATTTAAACTTGTCCGTGAGGGTACAGCCGACTTTGTTCTCGCGCCGGCCAACGTAGCGCGCTACTACCTCTCCTACAAATACGAATCCAGCCTGAAAATCGGTGGCATCCTCAATGTTGAGGATGCGAAGATCGTGTTCGCCGCCCCTGAAAACCAACCGGAGCTGATATCGATCTTCAACAAGGCGATGATTGAAATCCCTCCGCGCAAGAATCTACAAATCATCGGGCGCTGGCGTGCCAACTCTGCAACCGATGACAAATACTGGGAGGGTATCGCCTCCTATATCTGGCGATCCTTCGAGGTTTTGGGCGCCCTGCTTCTGGTAACCAGCCTGCTGATAGTTGTTCAACGTCGCCGCATAGCGGCTAAACGCCGGGACCTAGAACAACGGCAATTACTGCTGGACGAACTGCAGATAGCCAAGGAGTCTGCCGATAAGGCCAGCCGCAGCAAATCTGTGTTCCTGGCCACCATGAGCCACGAAATCCGCACCCCTCTCAATGCCATCATCGGCATGCTGGAATTGGTGCTTATCCGCAAGGATAACGCCGAGCTCAACACTCAGTCCCTGCACATCGCTTACGAATCATCGACCCACTTGCTGGCGCTGATCGGCGAAATTCTGGACATATCGCGCATAGAGTCAGGAAAGCTGAACCTGTCTCCTGAGCCCACCCGTATCAAGGAGCTACTGGAGACGACAACCAATGTATTTTCCGGTTTGGCTCGGCAGAAGCGATTGCAACTGCATCTTGATATAGATCCTTTGGCCGCTGAACTGGTTTGGGCTGACGCGCTGAAGGTCAAACAAATCATCTCCAACTTAATGAGCAATGCGATCAAGTTCACTGAGCAAGGTGGCATAAACATTCGTTGCGAGGTGACGCCCGCGAACGATACCTCTCTGCACGTTCTCATCTGCGTGAGCGATACCGGCGTCGGGATTCCTTCGACACAGATTGATCAGATATTTAAACCCTTCTTCATCACGACCGATGCGATCAGTGACCCCAACGCTGGCGCTGGCCTTGGCTTGGCGATTTGTAAGGAGCTAAGCAACTTTATGGGTGGGCATCTGGCGGCAGAAAGTGATCCGCAGTACGGCACCCGGATGACATTCAGCATAGTCCTTGATCGCGTCAAAGCTGAGAGTCAAATACCACCCCCTGCTTCAGGATCGACTACGGACAAGAGCAAAGATGCGGCACTGACCGTTCTGATTGTCGAAGACCATTTACCGAGTCAGTACCTTTTGTACCAGCAGCTCTCCTACCTGGGTCATCGCGTGGTCACCGCCAGCAATGGCTTGGAAGGCCTGGCTATGTGGCAAGAGAATGACATCGACATTGTGCTCACCGACGGCAACATGCCACAGATGACCGGCCTCGAAATGACCCAAAGCATCCGACAGTTAGAGCAATCTCGAGGCTGTCGCCCGTGCATCATCATTGGACTGACCGCAGACGCACAACGCGAAGCGCTTGAGCGCTGCCTGGCTTGCGGCATGGACTATGCGTTGACCAAACCGATCACCCTGCCCGACCTTAACCGGTGGATTCCCAAGCGCGAGGCGGATCACCAGCTAGTGAAAAGTACGCCGTCGTCAATGAGCACTATCCATGCCGCCATAGCCGAACAAGTGATCGAAAGTAATGATAGCGAACGCGCAATCTTAGAACTGTCCCTGAAGAAAGAAGATCTGAAGGAGATTGAACGCGTTGCGCACAAGCTCAAAGGTACCGCATACCTGTTGAACCTCTCTGGAATGCTGGAGCAATGCGTCGAAGTAGAAGAATTGTGTGCCGAAGGCGTCATGTCCGTCGATATACGTGAAACAGTTACGGCCCTGATCCAGTCACTGGAGACAATCAACGAGTCACTTCGCCCGAACTGATTGCCCGAACACCAAGCAAGAAATATCTGCACGCCAGCCCAGACAAATCTCAGCTAAAACCCAGACTGGTCTCTCATGTCACCAGGATGAGTTCGCGTAGGCTTTGAGGTATCCAAATTCAGGCCACCCCAATGCCCAAATGCTCCTCGCTCGCTCTCATATCGAGCCCCACATACCAACGACAGCAGGCTCAGCCAGGGCAGTCGAACAATTTAAGTGTATCGAAGACGCTAGCAAAACTACCCAAGGCCGATGATGTGCAACTGGGGCTACGCCGACGAGAGTTCGTTGCGTACGTGCAACCCAAATTCGATTTACGCACTGGCCAAGTCAACTCGATTGAGGTGTTAGCACGCTGGCATCACCCGCTTTACGGCGTGCTGGCCCCAGCAACCTTCATCTCGGTGATGGCGCGTGAAAAATGGCTCGACAAGCTACTTTTCGAACTTCTGGAACAGAGCCTCGCCTATCAGATCAAACTTCACGCCCAAGACAGATTCATAGGGATGGCATTCAATCTGTCCCTTAGTCAATTAATGAACGGTACTCTCATTGATCGCTTGGAGACTCGGTTGAGCCAGCACCCTCTGCCACTGTCGTCACTAACCTTCGAAATTACAGAAGACGGCCCCAGTTGTGCCTGCGTTACCAGTGTGGAACAGTTAAATCGTCTACGCCTGTTGGGCATCTGCCTATCGATTGATGACTTCGGCACGGGCTATTCGTCACTCTTACGACTATGCCAAGTACCGTTTAGTGAAATCAAACTGGCTGCAGAGTTCACCCGATTTATTGACGGGCCCGGCCACTATCAAGCAGTCATTCGCAATACAGTGGCGTTTGCCGCCGATCTAGGTATGCAACTGGTGGTAGAGGGTATTGAAACCAAAGCTCAGCACGATCACCTTTATGAGATGGGGGTACAAATGGGTCAGGGTTTTCTGTGTGCTAAGCCGATGGTCATTGATGCGTTTGAAGCATGGATACAAAACCCACAATCATGTTCTCAGTCTAGGTCAGCAGGTCGACACGCCAAACCGGTACCTATCACAGCACCAGAGTAACTTGCGGTGGACCGCCTATACGTTGCTAGAGCCGCTTGCCATCACCACCTTAGAAGACCAAAATAAAGACCTATTTAGGAGTCTTATCTATGCAATATATTCTGGCTGATGTGGCGGTGAGCGTTTCCGAACTCAAGAAGAATCCCTCCTCCGTCTTGAGCGGCGCCAACGGCCAGCCCGTAGCCGTACTGAACCACAACCGCGTCATGGGCTACATTGTTCCGGCAAATGTCTACGAAGCGATGATAGAGCGTCTGGAAGAGCTGGAACTGGTTCACCTGGTCAAGGCTCGTCTCGACGCTAACGAAACACCTGTACGGGTATCCCTCGACGATCTTATTGGCGAGGCCGAGGCAGACATCGCCAATGGCCATTGAGTACGAAGTCGAGTGGGATCCGAAAGCGCTGAAGGAACTGAAAAAACTCGACGGGACAATACGTCTCCAGTTTCTGAAAAAACTTCAAGAGCGGCAGGCCGGACCGCGAGTGCCATGTGATGCGCTTCACGGCATGAAGGATTGCTACAAGATCAAATTGCGCGGAGCCGGGTACCGGCTGGTGTATCGCGTAGAGGATGAGAGGATTGTCATTCTGGTGCTGGCCGTAGGCAAGCGAGAGCGCAGTTCGGTGTATGAGCAAGCAGGGAAGCGGTAGGCAGATACAAGAAGCCCGGCGCGGTGCCAGGCTACGCTCTGCGGATCTTGACCTTGAAAGCAACCCTCAGCTCTCGGCAGAAGCCATCAAGGCGCCGCTCGGCAGTTTTGCGTCGTGCGTTTACCACGAGTTTTTGCGCTTCTTCACCGGTCGTAGCGATCCCTGACACTGCTGCCTCATTAGCAGTGGCAAACCCTTTGAATATTTCTGTTTTGGAGTCGTAGGACTGTCGAGAGGCCTCTTCAAGCTTAGACTCCCGAATCAGTTACCTAAAAGCAGCGCGCATGAAAAAGCCCAACCTTTTCAGATTGGGCTAAGTCATTGAAAAATATGGTCGGGACGGAGTGATTCGAACACTCGACCCCTAGCACCCCATGCTGGGGTCTGTAGCGGCATAAGCTATTGTTTTATAACGAATACTGGCACCTTTAAGGATGGCAAAACATCCGTTTTTTTGTGCTTATGCAAACGGAAACACGCGGCCTCCAGAGGAGGTTTTGCGCGTTACCCTCCCTGGCGTGCTGCGCAGCTCGAAACGCCCAACGTGGACAGTTATGGGATACGATTCAGTGATAGCGTTGCCGGTGAAAAAGCACTGGAAGAGTCAGCTCAACTAAAGGACAAAAGATGCAAAGTCATAGCGAACCATCGGCAATGAAGGCATTGTTTGAGCAGATAAAAGAAACGAGCGTTGAAATCTGTAAGCATATCAATTTTATCGACATCACTGTTCCAAATAGAAGCCCTGAAGCAGACTTAGAAAACGCTGGAATAAAGTATGACTCCATAATGCGCTTCACGGACGACAGTATCAAATCACTGGAGGATGGTGGTTACACAATGGCATCTGCCGATGGATACACAGTTAATTTCTTATTAGATGACGCGCCACAGAGCGCTATATTTCTTGGCTCAACGCCATCCGGCATTAGCGAAGAAAAACACGAATCATTGTTTTGGGCTTTACAAGTATTATTCATTTATCACGAACTTATGCACGCAAAGGATCTAAAAATCGAGAAAAACTTTAATCTACCTGCTTGCAAAGTAGATTTGGTAAAGGCCGAAATATACGCAGACGTTTCAACATTACGATTTTTTGTAAAGCATCAAAAGTCCGGAGCGCATGTATTAAGAAATTTGTATGCGGCCGGCATACTCGGCAGGGCTAAGACTCCGATTTATACTCGTATATTCAACGGCATCACGAAATCGTTTCCCGAGGCACAGCTCAAAGCATGGGCTTCAAACAGCATTTTACCGCCCAAGACGCAGTGACAAAACAATAACTGTTTGAGAGCCACAAGACCACAACACAACAGCACATCAACTGGGGGTTCAACCCCCCCGGCTTCATCGTTTGATTGCCAGTCCAGTGCTCCCTCACTCAGCCATTCCAAGCTGTGCCCTCGCCACCATGTCAAGGTGACCACGAAACACATGCAAGCGATTGATATAAAAGGAAAACGCACGTCTTTTCGGGATGTTAAAAACAGTCGATTCGCTCTATAAGAATCAATAACTTAGCGTTGGATATTGCTACAGTAATACGCCCGAAACCACCTATACGCCAGTGATGCAGCAGTATGGGCTGGAACAGTGCATAGGCCACGTAGAACGTGGCTTTCAGCATTTCACTGTCTAAAACCATACCGTCATTTAGCCGCGTTTTAGGTCAGTGAATACGCGGTAGACGGGGTTAGTTTTAGACAGAAAATCAGCCCATTTTTTACACGATTTTGCCGTCAATCCTCACGATGGCGGTGCCGGTGTCAGAGATTCGGAATCCGCACCTCCACCCGCTTACCCGATTCGGTAGTCACCGTAATGACCACACTCGTGGGAGGCGGTCGCAGATCATCACCGCATATCAGTTCTACAACGTCCTCGCCTGACGCACTCTCGCCGAGCGTATCCCACAAATCGCCGTTAACGAGTGGTGCCGTTACTTTGATTGACATCCCGTACTCCCACTTGGTTAGGTTTGCAGTCTGACGCTACCAGATGCGCAGGAAATATTCCTGCGTCATACCAGGGAAAGCTAGAGGGCGCGGATTAGCTGGCGTTTTTGGTCTGGGGCTTCTAAAGGGTTTCAGGCCCCCCCCCTAAATGCCCCTCGAAAACGCTGGAATGGTACAAAAAGTGGTACGAAATCCCATCATCGATGCGCGCCCAGTAGACTGCCGGCAGTGACCTGAATAATCTTCGCCATCGATCTACACAAGAGGCTTAGAGAATGGCATTCCCGGAAAGTATTTTTGTACCCATAGGTGTTGTTTCGGCAGCACTGATCGCAGGAGGAATTGCCTACGCGGGATTCATCTCGACAAAGGAATCAAAAGTCTCGGAGTTCAGACAAAACTGGATCAACGAACTTAGAGAAGAAATATCTCTATATATCTCGTGCACGCGTGTTTTGATTGAGCACATACAACAAGACAACGTAGAAAGAGGACTACCTGAAACCAGTAGCAAGTTTAGCAGGCTCAAGCATAGCGACCTTTATACAAACTTATTAAAAGCTAAAACAAGCATCGTGCTTAGGATAAATGACAAAGAAAGAGAAAAAGAAGACTTCGAAAGAAACGAAAAATTTCTACAGCTAATTGAGCAAACTTATAAGAATTTCGAAGCCATGAATTCTCACGAGGCTGACGAAGCAATACGTCTTTTGATTTCAGCATCCAGAGAAATGCTTAAACATGAGTGGAATCGCGCTAGAGATGGTGAAAAAAAGTACCAAGAGGCTAAGGTGTTCTCTCAATGGGCAATCGGAACAGCCGGCGCAATTCTGATGGCGATTTTAATGGCAGTTGCATATGAGTCTCTCGCCTCCGCACTAGCAACCACGATCAAATCTACAGAGTCCGCTCAAATATCCCGTAACAAGTGAGATTCAGGGCTTTGCATCTGATCAGCGTCTGATCTCTCGCACGTAGTCCTGGCATGCCTGCAGCGCGATCAATCCCCGGTCACCGGTGTCGGTGATGGCGATAATTCTTTGAGCATGCGCGGGGTCAAGTTGGGCTCGACGGGCTGCATGAACCACGCCGGCGGCGCCGGGGGCGGTAGGCACGTCGCAGCCACTGGCTGAATCCTCGGCAAGGAGGACTGACAGCCGGACATCAGCAGTAGCAAGCTGGTCACGCAGGCGAGCCTGGTTGCGCTGGGCATCTGATAATTCCTTGGTGTGTTGTTGGTCCTGGGTGGCGAGCTGATGCTCGGTGGCCAAGCGCTTGTCTTGCTCGGCCTGCTGCTGACGCCAGGCCTCACTGGTGATTGCGTCGAGGTCTTTCTGATGCGTTGCACCTTGCTCGGTGAGCTGCTCGGCGAGTTGCTTGCCCAGGCGCCAACCCTGCACCTGCCAGGCAGCACCAGCAGATACAGCCATCAGTACGAGGATCAGCAGCACCATCCCGGCCAGCTTCTGCACCGGCGTCACGCCAGCACCTTCAGCGCTTTGTCGTACAGATCCTGGCGATCGACCTTACCGGTGAGCCCGCCATTGATGCGCCGCGTGATCTTCGTGAACTCACCCTGATCTGCCAGCGTGTTGAGCCCCCGCGTCGACCAGAACCAGGCAGCCGACATCGCGGCATACTGTGGCTGCTCGAGCAGTTCCGGTTGATTGATCAGGTCCAGGCCCAGAGCCTCACCGCACGCGGCGTAGTTCGCCCGCCCGGTAATCTGGATCAGGCCCCGGCCACGGAACTTGGAACCATCCCCCTTCACGGTGTTGCCCAGATCGGCACGACCTTCGTACGTGAGCTGCTGCGCCGTGGGCCCCCAGATCTCGCGCACATAGCGCAGTTGGCCGGACTCATGCCCGACCTGGGCGATGAATGCGGCGACCCGCGACGGGCCCACGATTCCGTAGCGGTTCATCGCGGTGTTCAGTGCAGTAACAAAAACGCCGGCTTGGCGGCCGGCGTTCGGCATGATGCGTTGCAGCTGTTGCTCGGTAACAGACATAAAAACTCCAGACATAAAAAAACCGCACTCAGGCGGCGATGGGATGCACTACTACTTCTCGACGCTCACTATTTTGAGCGGTTTCTTTTCCTTCTTTTTCTTGCCTTTGGATTTACCTTGCTTGCCAGCATTGCACTCCACCGTGGTCGACCAGCCAGACTGGGTGAACACCTGCTCGACCGAATCCGCTAAGTACTCTCCGTCAAGACCGACCTTGAAGCCCTGGGCGTTGATCAAGCGTTCGGCAAAAATGTCTGTTCGGCCAGGCATCTCGAAACGCACGTCGGCGGTCGAGCGATTGAACGCCGCCAACCGAGCCTTGGCGGCAGCCTCGGCAGCGGTTTTGTTCGGGTAGATATGTCGATCGGTATGCACCGCCGGCAATCCATCTGGGGCGTCGTCGTTGTCAACGGTGACCACCGACAGCTTGCCGTCCTTCTTGTTCTGATGCTTGGTCGCCACTGCCTTGTGAGAGTTGCGATCTCCAAGGCTGAATTGCCATCGACTGAGGTCGCTTTTCGTCAGGGTGATCGCGCCAAACGTCTTGCCGCTGGCCGTCTGACTACCTTGACGCGGCATCACCAACAGCTTGCCGTCGGCAACCTTTGCAGTGCCGTCGTATTGTTTGGCCAGGCGCGTGATGAAATTAAAATCGGACTCGTTGAGCTGATCTACCCGAGCGACTTTCGTCGCCACCGGACACACCGCCTGCCAACCATTGCGCGCCGCGATGTCGGCGACGACTTTCGACAGCGGCACATCCTCCCAGCTTCCGCTACGGATGGTTTTGCCACTGCCGCGCATGTCGCTGGCCTTGCCCTTGATCACAATCGTATCCGGCGGGCCGGACACTTCGACCGTGTCCACTGCGTAACGGCCAAGGCGCATCAGGGACGTCTCGGCGTAACCCAGGTAAATCTCGATTGAGCTACCGCGCCGGGGCAACTGCACCTGGCCGTCGCGGTCATCAATACGCAATTCAAACTCGTCGGAATCCATACCCGGCTTGTCAGAAGTCCGCAGCAGCAAAAGTCGGTCATTGATCTTGGCGGTAATATCGGCGCCATCGGCAACGATTCGAAAAGTGGGAGTCATGGATTTTGTCCAAAAAAATACCCGCACAAGGCGGGCCGTAAATAGTGCCGTTACGCATAACGCAGCGGGATCCTGGCGGAGTGGTTCGGGCTCAATCCCACAAACTAATACCCTCCTCGGTCGGGCTTGGCAGATCCGGCAGAACGATCACCACCCCCGTGCGGTAAGGCTGGGGCTCGTCTGCCAACCCCTGATTGGCATCAAGCACCGACTCAACGCTGCCGTTTAGATGGCCGTAAACGTTATGACAAATGACATCAAGCATGTCTCCGTCAGACGTTCTGCATGTCGTCGCCATAGCGCGCAAACTCCAGAGTGAACCCTTGTTTACGGGGAATACCGCCGTGCAGCAGAGCGCCCTGTTCCTCGTTGATCGATTTCAGGCACCAAGTCCCGATCACTTCGCCATAACCTGTGGTCAGGGTCAGCGGCTGCAACTTGCCGCCGATGGTGCGTAGCGTATCGAGCTGCTTGAGGCCGCCCTTGAAGCCTGGGTAAATCGTCCCCTTGAGAGTGAGTTTTTCCTCGCCGATGCCCACGGCCTGCTGCGCTGGGCGCCGAGACAGTCGCTCTTGAGAAGCCCAGCGGAATTCGGTCGAGCGGCTCAGCTCATCGAACGCGGCCGTGTCCAGGTTGAAGTAGTACGGCTGAACCTTGGGGTCACGGGGCTGGATGATCAGCAAGTGCGGGAACGGCTTCACCGCTTCCGGTGCCGGCGTGGCATCCACGGCAAAGGCACTGGTGGGCACGATGTTCGCCAACGACGGGCTGACCTTGCCGGCGATGTTGTTAATCGCCGTCGCCGCCCTGCCCGCCTGTTCCTTCAGGGCGCCCATCCGGTCCTGCACTTCGGTGGCCGCCCGTGTCGCGCGGCCGTACACAGCCACCACCTGGCCGACCTTGGCCTGCGCTGCATCCACACCGCGCATTACCCTTTGTAGCTTGGCACCGACAGCCGGCCCCACGAACGTGATGTTTTCCAGCTCCGACGCGGCGCCGGTTAATTCTCTGATTGCGCCGTTGACCGGCCCAAGCATGCCGTCGGCACTACGTCTGCCTGCCTCCCCCGCTTCCACCAGGTACTTGAGGCCCGACTGCATCTGTTCCATATAAGCCATAGGACCTCCTTACAGGTGCGGTTCGTCGTACAGCTTCGCGGCGTTTTGTCTCGCCGCGTCCGCCATCATTAGCCGCATATGCGGCATGAGGTCTTGCGCCAAGCGTTGCGGGTCTTTCACATCCCCTTGCACCGTGACCGGCATGCTCAGTGAGTATTCAAATTTCTGGTCCACTTTGGCAGGTACAGGCTTCTCCGGCTCTTTGGGCTGAATCGCCACAGCCGCCGGCCTGCTCGGTACCGCCACAGCCAGAGAGCGTGCAACATCACCCAGCACCGGCGCTTGCGGTGCAGGAGCCATCAGCAGAGCACCCGAACCGTTTGCGCCATTGAATGACTTGCCCATGGTCGCCAAGCTTGGAATGGCTGGCCCCGGTCGAGGCGCCATCAGCAAAGGCGTCACCGGAGGCGTCACCGGAGGCGCGGGCCTTTCATCCTCACCTCCAAACCACGACTTACCTGCAGCTCGGCCCAGCGCCGAACCACCCATGCTGCCCAGGTAAGCGCCTAAAAGCCCGCCAATGGCGGTACCAATAATCGGCACCACCGAGCCAATAGCAGCACCGGCAGCAGCCCCGGCCATGGTGCCGGCAAGATTGCCGGCGGCGGCGCCGTAACCCTCGGCCTTTTCGTCCTTGGTCTTGGCGTTCTCATAGGTGTCGAAAGCCATGGCGCCGGCCTCCATCAGCGAGCCACCAGGTATCATCTTGGCAGCTTTGCCGATCTTGCCGACCGCTTGCACTACCCCGCCCAGTTTGGACAATGCGCCGCCAGGCACTTGAACCGGAGGGATCGGCGAGTGCGGGACCAGCACCGTAGGGCGTGGTACTGAGATAGTCGGGACAGACACCGAGGGCGGCAAAACTGGTGGACTTGGAACAAGCACCGGGGGCCTCGGCAATGACGGGCGCAGCACCTGCACAGGTGCTGGAGTCCGTGGCACTGACGGTCGCGGCACCGGCACAGGTGCCGGAGGCCGTGGCACTGATGGACGTGGCACCGGCACAGGTGCTGGAGGCCTTGGCACTGACGGACGTGGCACCGGCATAGGTGCCGAAGGCCGTGGCACTGACGGACGTGGCACCGGCATAGGTGCCGGAGGCCGTAGCACTGACGGACGTGGCAACGGCATAGGTGCCGGAGGCCGTGGCACTGGCGGCCGTGGCGCCGGTACAGGTACTGGAGTCCGTGGCACAGGTGGGCGTGGCGCCGACACTGAAGGTCGTGGCGCACCGCCTGCACGAGACGTTGTAGGCCGACGACGTGGAGGATTACGCCTTGAACCGCGACCACGCCGACGTATTTCGCCTGGGCCTCCAGTAGATCCGCCCATTGCACTCGCATTTACGACGAAAACCCTTTGAACCCCGTCCTCACCAGCCGCCGAATCGTTAGTCTTAGCGGCATGGTCATCACCAGACACAGCCTCTTTAGCCAGGGAAACAACCTTAAGGCCCGTCGCGACAATGTCCAACTTCCCGGGCTTCTTATCATCCTTACCTTCGCTATCGGTTGAGTCACCCTTGAGAGCGGCAACGGCCTTGAGCCCGGTCTCAACCAAAGACAGGGCTTTACCGGCCTTCCCCTTGGGCTCGCTACCCTTGCCATCACCACTGCCACCATCCGGGGCGTTCGTCACAAAGACTTTTTGCACTTCCCCGGACTTGCCACCCAGCGAGCCCCGCGCAACGTTGAGTAAACCTTTAGCAATTTTGAAGGAACTAAGCAGCCCCTTCAGTGCGACAAGTCCGCCACCCACCGCCGCGATGCCCGTCACCACCCCGGGCGCGCTGTCAGACAGCGAGGTAATACCCTTGGTGACTTTGGTCAACGCTTCAGCCACGGTGTCCGTGACCGGACGCAGGGCATCCCCGACACTTCGCATGGCGTCATCCATCGACTGAGCCATCTCGGCCCACTTCTGCGAAGACGCCTCGCGCCGCTCGCTGAGGTTCTTGTCGAGGATGCCCGTCGCATCACGCGAATCGTTTTTGAGCTGGCTGTACAACGCCTTGTTCTGCATATAGGCAGAAAGCGCGGCCTTCACCTGCATGTCAGCGAACAGGTCGCCGGTGCGCAAGGATTCCTCCAGCGAGGCCATCATGGCCTTGGCTTTCTCCGGGTCAGACTCCTTGCTGATTTTCGCCGTGGCTTCGGCCATCGCCGCCGCGCGCTTCGGATCGGTGGCTTGAATGTACTTCTGCGCCAACGCCATGCTGGTTTCAAGCGTGGACATACCGTTCTGCAAACCGGTCTGCATCGAGCCCTTATAGTCGATACCGGCCTTTGCATACGCCTTGACGGTATCGCCTGAGCCGATTTTGCTCATCCAGTTTTTGAGGTTGTTGGCTGCCTCATCGGCGCCGCCGGCAGATTTCATCTGCACTTGCAGCATGGCACCCAATTGCGTCACCGCATCAATGCCGGTGATACCGAGGCTGCCCATGTTCGCCAATAGCTCAGGGAACCATTTGGCCATGTCGACCGCTTCGAAGCTGCCCGCCTGCCCTTGGTAGGCAATCGCTTCCAGAGCCTGCTGCATCTGCTTGGGGTCAGTGATCTTGGCGTTTTGACCCAGCGCGTTGATCATCTTCGCCGTGTCGACACCGTTAGATCCCTGCCCTACGACAAACTTGGCCGCGACTGGCGCATATTCCAGGGCCTTGCTCAACTCCATACCGGCGCTCACCAACTGGTTAACCACGTCGGCCACATCGTTGCGCGCCATGCCGGTGTCGCGCGAGGTATCGATGATCTTGCGAGACATTTCCTTTTCTTGTGGCTTGTTGGCAATGCCGGCCTTGATCGCGATGTCACGAACAATGGCCCCAAAATCCGCACTGACCTTGGTCGGTACAACCAGCATACCGACACCCACGACAGCAGCGCCGACTGTGCTTTTCATGCCGTTTTTACCAGCATCCAGTTGCTGATGGCCCCGGGCCTTAAGCTCGGCTTTGTTGGCGGTCTGCCCCATTGAACGATAGGCTTTTTCCAGCCGGCCGACCTCAATGCCCTGCTTTTTCAAACTGTCCAGATTGGAGTTCAAACGCCCCAGCAGCTTGGATGCGCCCTCAGAGCCGCTGTCATGGGCTTTCTTCCATTCATCACGCAAGCGAATAGTGTCGCCGATAGTGCGCTGTAGAACGCGCGCTTTGTTGCCTTCCGCCTCAAGACGCTTGATGCGCCCTGTCACATCTTTAAACGCTGCACCGACGGTCGAACTGACGGCGCCGCCGATCACCAGCCCGAGGGCGATTTTGTTCGCCATGTCATGGCCCTCATTTGCGTAGTTTTATCGAAGGCGGCTCATTCCGTGAGCCACCACACCATTTCTGCAAACGGCATCGACAGAATCTCGGCGGCGGAAAATCCGGTTTCCGCCGCCAGACGTTTCGCGGCCATTTTTATGACGACAGGATCAAATCCCGTCGTCTTGGTCCATGCGAAAATAGCCGGCCTGCAGGCGGTTAAAATCCACCAACTTCAGGCCCTCCAGATCTGCGATAGGCGCACCGGCAAGCGAGGCAAACAACACCAGCTCACGCTGCTCGGCATCACCGGCAGCGTCACGATTTGCCGCGCGCACATCGCCTACTGTCGGGGAGCGCAGGGGCAATTTATCGACCGCTACCCCGTTGATTTCAGTCGGACAGGAAAGCGTCACTACGGCCTGATCGGTGGTCACCAACAACCAAGACGGCATCACGTCTGTGTAGTCGGTTTCGGGAACCAGGTGCGAATACGCAGCTTGAACACGGCGATAGTCAGTCAGCTTGAGGCCTTCAAGATCCTTAACGCCCACCTCAGCCAACCCGGCGAACAACATCAGCTCACGCTGTTCCTCGTCGCCATTCGACGCTTTGTCGGCTGCCCGTACTTCGCGCACGACCGGGGCACGCAAGGTGAGTGTCTCGACCAGTACACCATTAGCATTGCTTGGCCGGGTAAGCGTCACGACAGCGGCGAGCGCGCTGAGCGACAACCAGGCCGGTACTTCCTTAGCGTTTACTTGATTCATTTGGATCTATTCCCTTAGAGGCCGAGTGCGGCGCGGATGTCAGCGAGCTGGTCTTTACCGTCGACGACTTGAACACCCGCGACCATGTCGATTTCGTAAATGACGCGCCCGTCGATTTCGAGCTTGTAGTAAGACGGCGCAATGGCGTGCTTGATCTCAGCCGGATCACCGGCTTTCCAGTCGCCCAAATCGACCTCTTTTAGCAAGCCGCGCAGGGTGGCGACCACCGCCGTCACTGCGCCTTTTTGCCCCCTGAAAGCCCCTCGGAAAGTCGCGTTAAATGCCGTGCCATCAGCCAAACCAAAGTATTTCAACGACTCACGACGTACGCCCTTGGTGACGAAGGACGCCTCCATTTTTTCCAGGCCTTGAGCCATTTCGATGGCACCGGCCATGCCACCGGCACGATATTCATCGGTCTTAACCGTCAGCTTGGGCAGCGTCAAAGTCGGCACATCGCCGGCGAAATTCACGCCGTCGACAAACAGGTTTGTGTTGAACAAAGTTTGAGGAATCATTGACTAGGCCCCTTAGGCTGCTTCGAGAACTTCGGTCATCCACTGATCGGTGACTTCGAAAAGGAAATTCGGGTTTTCTGCTGGCGGCACGTCGGTGAAGCGGATGCGCCAATAAACTTTGCCCTGGGAGATCTGGCTTGCGGTGTTCAGCTCGGTGTCCGGGTAGACTTCAAAATTGATAATTGCGCCCTGGGCTTTCAGGTCGCGCATGAAAGCGTCCAGGCCGTCAGTCACATCCTTGACGTAGGTCTTGGTGATCGAGCGGTCCACGGCCCACTTGTGGCCGGCCTGCACTGCGTCCATAAGGATGAACAACGTGCGAACGCGCGTGACGAACGCCCACTTCGGATCGCTCGAAAGTGTGCGGTTGCCCCACAAGCGATAGCCATCGTCGCGAATGATCGTCGCGATATTGGCGTTGTTCAGCAGGTTGGCACGGCACGTCTCGTCGCCGTCCAGGTACTCGACAGCCCGGGTCGTGCCGGTGATACCGGTGAACTCCTTGTTCGACGGCGAGGCCCAGAATCCATATTCGGCATCGGTCCAGGCAAACAAGCCTGCCGCCCAGGCCGAACCCGGCGCATCAACCGTCTTGCTGAGATCGGAGTCCCAGTACTGAACGCCTGGGTCAACCATGAACAGGTTGCGACTGCCGAAGTTATCGGCGTAGAGCATCGCCGCTTCATCCGTGGTGCCCGGGCCGTCGAGGATGCCGATAGCCCGCAGCTTCTGCGCCAGGCTATCGAGCGCGGTAGCCACTGCTTGCGTGGCGGTATGACCCGGCGCGATCAACAACCGCGGCTGCGCGTTGAACAGACTTTTACCATCCAGCAACGCCTGCAGGCCGGTGCGCTGACCCGACGCCAAAACGCCGCCAATAATCGCCGAGGTTTGCAGCGCCGCGTCTTCCAGCTTCGGCACGCCAATAGCGACGATCACCGCCTTGGCCTTGGTGTAGATCGCTTTACACGCCTTGGTGATTGCAGAATTTGCACCGAAAGCGGCAATGGCTTCGCGCTCAGTGGTGATCAACTTCAGCTCGCCGGCCTTGGCTGTGCCCCCATCCAGTCCACCTGGGGTAAAGGTGTCGCACAGTCCGATGATGGAAGACGACGGCAACGAAATAGTGCGCGCGCCCGTCTTGATGTCGGTCGTGGTAACGCCGTGAAAGAAACTCATAAGGCTCGATCTCCAGAAACGAAAAAGCCCCGCAAGAGCGAGGCCGTAATGGGGTGGTGCTTGTTGTGTATAACGTTAAAGAAAACGCCCTATGCAGGGCGTCTATTGAGCAAGTGTTGAGAGCCATTCGGGAGCAGAGGGCCGATGTTCCCTCAAAGGAAACTGACCGGCTTCAGGCCAACGGCGCAACGCACGTCGATAGGCTTGCAGCTCAGCGTACTGCTCGGCAGTGAGCGTGAGGTCCGATCCATCCTCCTGCTCGTCACGATGACGCGTAACCACACCGTCGGTGGCCGTCAGCTGCGCCGAACGCCAGTAACGCTCGATCTCCGCTAACTCTTCTTCAGTTTGGGCGGGCGCGTCCACCAGCATCGGCCAGTTATCCGGGCCACATACCAAGCGTTTCCCCCGACTCTCTTCGGCTAACAACGAGTCTCGCTCTTCTGCGCTAAACTCACGGGCATCAGCAGGAATAAACGTGCAGATTTCGTCATCGTAAAAAAAACCGGACATCGGACTATAAAAGACAGTCATGCCTTACCCCTCACTCGCCAGAAGAATGATGCATTGCCGTTTAATAGGTTACGCACCGTGATACTTCCCTTCGTGCTGTTTCTCGCCTGCAATACCGGCGAACTGCCTACGCTTTCACCATTGGTAAAGTTGGCGTACGTCAGCTGAATGTTGTTAGGCACTTCCAAAAGCGCCACTGGCAGAGTAATTACCGTGTCCGAGCCGGCCGAGACGCTCACAACCAATCCCCACTGTTCGATATCCCCGCTGGGGAGCTTTTGATAACCGTTGGTGCCGAGCGATGCAGCGAATTGCGACGAGTATTTCAAGGCCGCGCTGCCATAAACACACCACACCGAACCCTCTTTCACCAAAAGCGCGGACTCCCCAGCAGCCATAATGATTTGGCTAAGGAATGCACCCTGGGGACTGATCTGCGAACCTGTCTTACTCGCGACTGTGACACCCACCCCATTGCGACAATGGAGCCCGATTGCAGCGCCTGCAGGTACATCGTCTACATGTGGCAGCGTGACGGTGTAGGCCGCTAAGCCACCTAATCCAATTGAGGCACCTACATCATCAAGCGTTAGAACTGTCGAGGCGTTGACTCCCCGAGCCGTCGAGAAAGAACCGAGCGCTTTTTGAACGAACTCTGTAGTCGCTAGGCTTTTATCCTTCGTGAAAGGCGGTTTTGTTTCCCACGACGACAGCGCTGGCGAGAACCTTAGGGATGCATCGCCGCTGTCGAAACTCCACCCGCTCCCACCCAGTAGCCGGCGGAATACGCCGAGGGTGCCCTTCGGAATAATAAATGGCCCAGGAGTCGTCAGTAAGTTGGTCAAGGTGTCCGCGCCTTGAGGCTTGACAGTGACCGATCCCGAAAGAGAGCTACCGATTGTAATTACCGCTCCAGGTACCGCTGTCGACGCTAGGGGCAGCGTAGCGATCGAGGCCTGCGGAAAATTGACCAGCCTACCCACGTCATCAACAGTCAATACCTGGTCGCCGGCATAGTTGACCTGGCCTGAGTAACTCCCCAGCGCCCGCTGCACATATTCAGTTGTCGCCAGCTTAGTGGTGCTGTCAAATTGCGGCGGCGTTGGAGCCGTTGGCACCTTTTTGAAGGCCGGTGACTCGATAGGCGCCAGATTTTTTACTGAGTCGTCGACGTATTGTCGTGTTGCCAGCACAACGGCCGGATCGATCTTCAGCACAACGTTTGCTGCGCTGGAGACAATGAAGTTCATCCGGACGACTTGCGTACGACCGGAGCCCTGGGACATTAACGGCTTGTAACTCGGCGCGCAGTTCGCCACAGCCACTAAGGCGCCGTCGGCGTCATACAGGCCGATCTCACGAATCCACCAGCCCCCTTCATCGGCCGGGATGATTTGCTCGGCCACGATGATATTAGGGTTGGCCGGATCCACCGAGAGCTTGTTCAACGGTCGGCGCCGACGCTCGTTAATGAGCTTCGTTTGTGCACGGTCAGGAATGGGGTCGGTGCCGTTGGCATCTCCCACACCCAACTCGGTAAGTTTCCAGGGTACGCCCAGAGCGTCTGCGTTGGCCTGTTTGGCCTCACCAATCGCGGTGAGCATCGCAAAGAATTGAGAGTTGGAATCAATCATGAGTGGATATCCAGTGTGTCGATGGAGTGTTCCCGACCGGCGGCGCCTATGTGGCATGTCAGGACGATGACGCCTGGTACTGGCGGGTATACGTTGACGGTGTCGACGGTGTGCTCGCGTCCCGGTGCGCTGATCCGCCCCGTGGTGACGATGTCGCGAAGAACTGGCGGGTACACGTCAATCTCGTCGCCATCAGTAGAGCTTGCGAAAACATTGAGATGCCCGACGGTTTCGAGGCTTATGGCCAGGCCGATCAAGTGCCGACTGACCGGCTTAGCGTCGTCAATCAGCCTTTCAAGCTCGGCATACATCTCTTCAGTAATACCGGTTTCGAGGATGCCAACTTTCAGCGCAAAGGTGCCTGGTATGCCCTCGGGCACCATCTTGAACCACTCGATAATCTCGATCAGGTAGCCAAGAGGTTCGACCACACGCCGCAACGCACCGATGGTCCCTTTGTGCGCATGGATGTAGTAAGACGCCTTGATGGCGGCGCGCTTGGTCGCCTCAGTCCATCGATAATCCCAGCGATCCACCGACCAGGCCCACGCCAGATGCGGCAGCAAATGCACCGGGCAGGTATCGGCGTTATAGAGGTCACGCAGAGGGACAATCGTTTTCTCAAAAAACGTAGCCTCCATGGCCCGTTCCAGTTGTGTGCTGTTGATCGGCAGTAGGCTTTTCATATCACCCCGCCAGCGTCACGGTGTAGTCCGTACAGAACGCCGCCTGAGCCTTGGTCGGGGCCAGGTCCTGCCATCCAATCAGCTCGACCCGCGAAACGCCGGCAACGTGCAGCTGCGCATCCACACCGGAGCGGGCCACCTCGACGCCAAGCCGCTTTCGCGGATTGATCCAGGCAGCTAATCGATTCTTTGCTTCGGCCAAACTGGCATCGGCTTCGGGTCCAGCACTGGTCATATGCAGGATCGCGTTGATTTGGTAACGGATCACCTGGGCGCTCTGCACCGTCACCCGATCTCCCACTGGCCGTACGTTTTCGTCATTCAGCGCGGCGGCCACCGTAGCCAACAGAGCCGGTGAAGCAACGCCCTCCCCGTCCAGCCCCAACACCGTTACCGTCACGTAACAAGGCGCAGGGCTTTCGGCCGTGGCATCCGCCACCAACCCCGACGCGTTTCGCGCATGCAGGATGTAGCTGTTACGCGGTCCGGCGGTAGTCAGCCCCTCATAAGCCAACTGAATGCGCTCTCGAAACGGGTCGTCGTCCTCCTTGACCTCCGGCACCGGCGGCACCGCCAGCAGATCTGCAGTCTGAATAACCAGGCGCTTTAGATTGACGTTGGCCCCCAAGTGATCGAGGTCTCCGCGTATCGCGTGTGCCAGCAGTACAGCCTTGCCGGCGTCATTGACCCGGGCGCGGTTGCCGACCTTGATGTAAGCGCCGACTTCCAGCACTTTAACCACCGGATCACTTTCAAGCGCGGCGGTCCAGTTGCCGCCCATATACCCGCGAAAAACGCTGAGCCCTTCCTGGTACACCTCTTCGAAGTCCAGGGGCTCCAACACGGTCGGTGCCGGCAACGAAGACAGATCCACAATACTCATACGGCCACCTCCAACGTGACGGCATCGCCCAGGTACTGCCCGACGATCTTCAGGTTGATTTGCCCGCCGATAACTGAAATGACGCGCACCTGATCCAGTTTCAGACGCGGCTCCCAACGCCCCAGGGCGCGGGCGACTTCCGCCTGTACAGCGCTTTTCCAGCCCTCGTTAACGGGCAGGTCCACAAACCGCCGGAGCTTGCTGCCGTACTCCGGCCGATGTCGACGGCTGCCCAACGGCGTGCCCAAGATGTCTGGAACTGATTGGCGCAAGTGCGTGATGCCGGAAATGGGCTGGCCGGTGTGGCGGTCCATTCCGATCATTGTGATTACTCCTTCAATTGCTCCAGATCCGGGTGCGCTTTCAAGAACGCATATTGATCATCGCCACATGCGGTGACGCGACCGGCAATAACAGGAAGCGTCTCGCCGCTGGGCAGGATCAGTGTTCGCGAGGTGAAAACCTTGTCGCGAAAGACACGCGCGGGGCCGATGGACTCCACCGCGTCAGCAGTCGCGGGAATACCAAGCGGCGCGGGCTTCAAGCCCACAACCGCAGTCGCTTCGACGGCCCCGGCCGAATCGCCATCAGTTCGAGACTTACTCATAAGGCAAACTCCAGGTGTAAAAAAACCCGCACTGGGCGGGCTGTTGGGGATTGAAATTAATGCGTGTGGTGATTGCTGTTGCCACCGGCATCAATGATCGCGCCGGCACTGGTGATGCCCTTTGTAACGTGCAATGCACCGTCGATCAGCACCGCTGCTTTCAAATTGATGTTGCCTGTGGTCACGTTCACGGCGCTGTCCGTGATCACCGCCTCTGTGCTGGCGACTTTGATGGTCACCGTTCCGCTCGGCAGCGTGATGCTGTAGCTCTTGGCCTGCCAGTCGTAGATCAGTGAGCCGCCATCGTCAAAGCGCCAGACTTCCACATGATCGCGGTTATCCGGTGGGGGGCCGGCATTGCCATACAAGCCCGGGATGAAGGTCCCTTGCGCCACATCACCGCTGGCACTAACCAACGTCCCCTGCTCGCCCATGGATGGCGCCCGCCAGTGCCTGGCCTTGCCGGCAGCAATGCTGTGCCAGCGCACCCAGGCGCTGACCCATTCGCCATCGGACACCCGGCACACCGGCGGCGATGCGGCCAGGTCGAGCGCCACCACATAACAATCCTTCACCACCCCGGCGAGCATGCGGTCATGCTGGGCGCTGGCATAGCCGCTCACATGTCCTCCGCTGGCACAAAGTCCTCTTTGACATCGTTGTTGAAGCCAAACAACAGCATGCCCGGCGGCTGGTCAGGCCATGGCCATTCCTCGGGACCGACATACACTTGCTGCGTCCACTCCACCAGCCACACCGTGTAGCCATCCAATGCCGGCTGGGTCCAATCCTGCAAGGCCTGAACGAACTCTGCTGGCTCGACCGCCAGCCCCCAAGTCTGTGCGCGCAGTAGAACTGCGAGCTGAGTAGCCAACTGCACCGCCTGTTGCTGATGCCGGGGATGAATCGGGTCAACAATGATGCGTGCCTCGACCTTGCACACCAACACGGTTTCACCCGTGCCGATGTCGGTACCCGGTTCAACCTCAGCCAGCTCCAGAAACACAGCCGGCAACGCGATACGGTCTTCGATGTTCGGCCAGGCAGTTACGGCCTGAACTCCAGGCAGGTGACTCGACAGGTGTTGCTCTATCGCCTGATAAAGCTGATCCAGACTAAAAGGTTCGTCAGCCATTACCCGATCCTCTTGAGGTATTTCTGCAGCTCAAAGTTGAGTTCCTGTTTCAGGATCTCCAGTAAGCGTTCATCGGCCTTCTGTACCCAGCTTTCAAAGTGGGGACGGGCTTGCTCCAGAGAGACTTTCGCCTTTGCCAGCGGAAAGCGACTGCCGTTTTCCGCCACCCACCCCGAACTCGGCCCGCGTCCCGGTGACACCGTGCTGTCAGGGTAATCGTCAGCGTTGAAGTGCTTGCTCGCGGCACGGATCCAGATGTCCGGCTTGTTACCGTAAACCTTCTTCAGAAACGCACCTTGATACCGCCGCCCCGCCACGGACACACCGCTGCCGGTCTGCCGAGCGCGGCCGATCCGGCTGGACTCGATAGCGTTCAAACCAAACCACAGCTTGCCGCTCGAAGCCCCGCCGGACACCGGGTAACTGCGCAACCGTTGACGCACCGCCGCAACAGCGATGCGCTCCTGCCGACTAACAGCCCGGGCGATATGCGTGCGCAACCACCCCAGTGTCTTGTTGATGGCTCGACGGTGAGCAGTTGCAGCGGCCTTGGGCACCAACTTGGCAAAGTCCTGAAACGCCTGCAGGTCTGCGGCTGACGACTGGATGGAGATCATGCCGCCGCCAGCCGAGGGCTTGTAGTAGCTACCGATGCTCATGGGCGTAACCTCAGGATCAAGGCGACCAGACCGTCGCCACTCGGCTCCAGCTGCAGCAGGTCGTAATCGCCGCCGCCATCCAAAGCAGGCAAGTCGATGCTGACCAATAGCCCGCGCTTCAAGCCTTCCGAATCGCTGACGCGGATTTCAAACCGAGGCTCGCGCAAGCCGGTGTTCAGCTTGCCGAGCTTGGGCTGCAACCAGGGCGCCGCGAACATGCCGAGTACTGGTTCTTCGCGGCCCTCGATCCGTGCGGTATCGCCCAGTGTTTCGAACACCACCGCGTCGATGTCGTCGATCAGTTCGCGGAAGGCCACGGTCACATCTCCAGCAGGATCTGCGCCCGAGGCCGCGTGCACAGGTGCAGCGGGTTGGACTGGGCTTCACCGGCGACACCCTTGTTGAACGGCAGCGGCTCGATCTTGCTGTAGTACGGGATGCCCTGGGTGTTGACCGTTTCCATGTAGTCGGCCGGCGCGAAGGACGAGATGTAAAGATCCGGCACACCTTCGGGAATCAGCAGCGCCTTGTCGTCGTGGACGAAAGCAACACCGGCCACCTTGCCGCGATAACGCTCCCAGACGATCCCGCCGAACTCGAAGCTTTCACGGGCATCGCCACGCAGGGACGCAGCCTGCATGGTGTTGAGGTAGGTCTCCTTGACCGACTTATGCACGATGAGCTTGTTCCAGAAGTTCTTGCCGCACATCGCGCGGGAGCCGCTGCTGGTGACGCTTCCGAGTGCTTCCTCCTGCATGTCCAACGCTTCGCCGCATTTAACCCGCAGCTCGGTGTCTGGACTGTTCAAGCCCATCTGAAGCTTCTGGCGATTCACGCCGAAGGATTTATAAATGTCCAACAGGACCGTCTTGCCATCGGCGTCCAGTACCTGGCCGTTCAACGCGCCCATGCGTTGGAACTCGTGGGTGGCATCCAACTGGCGGCGCGCTTTCGCCAGGCGCTTGTTGACCACGTCCTGCACGGCCTGCAACTCACTGCGGGTACCGAAGGCGCGGATGCCTTGGATCTCGTCGGCCTTGATGGTGAAGCGTTCCGGCAGGTGGACGGTGTTGAACGGGATCAGTTGACGCTTGGTACCGCCAACCACCAGGCCTGAGGTACCGCGCTCGCCCGCTGGCACCAGCGCCAGGGTGTCGCCGTCCTTCTCGATCTGCACGGTCAGCGTGCTGATGCCTTCTTCGCGAAACAGTCCCAGGCTGCTGATGCGGCCCGGCAGGTATTCCTGGTCATTGATTGCAGCGGTCAGCGAGGAAACGCTGAATGCATCGTCTTCAAAAATGGCGATATCGGCCATGGGTACTCTCCAGAAACGAAAAATCCCGCACGCAGCGGGATGAATAAAAGGGGGTGAACGTCTTAGCGGACGATCACGAAGTGGGTAGCCAGGGCCTTTTCAGCAGCAGGATCAAGGCCGGTCAAATGTGCTTCGCTGACCTCGGCCAGCCGCACGATGGCGCGACCGCGACGTGGTACATCCGATTCGCCCAGCGGCCCATAGAGGATCGCGATGGCGTTTTCGGTGCCGTCTTCGGCGGTCGGCTTATACGGGGCGAACTCGCCGGTAAGTGTGACCAGGCCGAGGATCTGACCAGGCTCCAAGGCGGCACCGGCGGCGACGTTGATCGCTTCGCGGGAGATGTTGCCAGCGCCTTCGGACAGCAGGAACTCGCCCGCGTGCATCGATTCAATTTTCATGCTCTTGCTCCTTTCGAGGTTCCGTTCTGTGCCGCCTGACGGGTGGCCCAGATTGAGTGGGTGTCTACCTGTTTGGCCTTGACCGTTTGGGCCGGGTCATCATCCAGCGGCAGGCTGTTATTGATCTCAAAACCGCCGCCGCTGCTCACCAGCTTGTCGAACAACCGCGCGCGAACTGCCGCTTCGTCGAGGCCAGCGCTGATGAATTCGCCGGCCAGCTCTGGCAATCGTGCTGCTACGCACAGGCCGTGCAGGGCTTTGGCATTGGTCAGCGCGGCTTGGATCACGGCTTCGCTTTCCAACTTCGTCGCAGCGAGTATCGGATCCACCAGGTTGCTGATGCCGGCTGCCGCACACCCCTTGGTGACCATCAGCGCTAGCCCGGCAGCGTCCAATACAGGTGCCGGTGCCGGTGGATCGACAGGCTCAGCCGGATCGACTTCCGGTTCTTCATCCAGCTGGGCGAGCAGTTCGGCGGGGGCATGGTGGAAACGCTGCAGCACACTGCCCTGGCCGAGACAGGCGCTGACCTTCAAACCGTCGCCCACCTCATCGGCCAGGCCCAGTGCCACCGCTTCGTTGGCCGTGAGCCAGGTTTCAGCGTTGACCATGCGCCGCAGCTCGGCTTCGTCGATGTCCGGCGCCTTGGCCTTGTAGGCCGCAATGATCGCTTCCAGGGTCTGGTCCAGCACATCCGCGACACGGCGGAAGTCTTCGGCATCACCACCGGTAAAGGTGTAGGGGTTGTGGATCATCAACATGGCATTGGCTGCGATCACCACTCGGTGAGCGCCGCACACTGCGACACTGGCCGCGCTCGCCGCCAGGGCATCAATGCGACCCGTGCAGCGCTCTCCCAGGCGTGACAATGCATTGTGGATCGCCAGGCCGTCGAACAGGTCGCCACCGATGCTGTTGAACGCAACAGTGACAGGCGACGCGCCGTCATCCATGGCGCGCAGGTCCTGAACGAACTGATTGGCGGTGACGCCCCACGCGCCGATCTCGCCATACACGAAGATTTCGATGTTGCGTTGCTCGGTTTCTCCGCTGGCCTGGAGGGTGTACCAGCTTTTGTCGGCAACCTTGACCTGCTTGCCCGCCTTGTCAAAGACACGGGGCTTGGCTTTCTTACTCATAATTGTTCCTTGTCGTCATTCGGCTCGATGGCATCAAGCGTGGTGTAGTTGAGACCGAGTTCCGTGGACCGCGCGAGGTCGGCGGCGTTTTCCGCGTCAATGGTCTCCGCGTCGTAGCCGTTGCGCAGACACATCTCGCTGCGCGAACCAAAGCCCGCCTGCACTTCCATCCGACGCGCCTGAACGTCCTGCACCGGCTGGATGTAGGCCCAGCCCTGCGGCACCCAACGCGTGCGCAGATATTCGCGTCGACGTTGCGCGTAGTCCGGCAGCACCAGGGCGCCGGACAGCACGGCCATGTCCAGCCAGGCAGCACGCACCGGGCGGCACAGCTGATGCACATAAACGCCGAATTGCAGTTGCTCCAGGCGGCGCCGGAACTCGTTGAGCACCACCCGCAGCGCCCGGTCGTTGACCTCGCGCATGTCGCCGGTGAGGATCTCGTAAGGCGTGCCCGAACCCGCAGCCGCTGCCATCAGCTGCTGCCGCATGAAGTCCGGGTAGTTGTTACCGGCGTCCGGTGGTTTGGAGAACTCCACCTCTTCACCTGGCCCCAGCTCCTGCATGGTGCCGGGCTCCAGCGCGACCATTGGCGTGAAGCCGTCGCGGTCAACGTTCAATGGCATGCCGGTAACGGGATCGCGAGGCTGCTGCGTAGTCTCCGGTGCCGGGCGCTTGATGAAGCCCGCGAACAGGTTCGCCACTTCCTGCCGGAACAGCACCGCGTCGTCGTAGTTATCCAAGCTGCGCAGGCGCTTCAGGACCGGTGCCAAGCGAGGCACGCCGCGCAACTGCCCGGGTTCCATGGGTTCGAAGATGTGCAGCACCTGCGTGGCCGGTACACGCACCAACTGGTTGTAACCGGCGTTCAGCGACGACGAGTCACGCGGATGGGAAAGATACATCCAGTACGCCACACGCTTGCCCGACGGGTTGAACTCGATCCCGGCTCGGATCACGTTGCCGTTTTTGGCCATCTCGAATTTATCGTGAGGGACAAATTCAGGGGCCAGCGCCTGCAGCTGCAGCGGCACCGCCAAGCCCTCACTGGGGCTGCGTGGTCGCAACCGCACGAAGCATTCACCGGCGGTTTCAACGGTGCGCGCTACCAGGGCCTGCATGCCATAGAAGTCGGTCAGTTCATCGGCATCCGCTTCGTCCACCCAGTCATCCCACAGCTGCTGCTGGAGTTTGCGCAGCTCTGCGTCCTCCGTAGTCGGCCTGGGCGTGATACCGGTGCCAATCAGGTTGCTGACGCGCTTGTCGATGACGTTGAACGCATACGGGTCATTGCGCACCGCCGCCCGCGAACGTGCCCGCAGGTTGCGCAGAGCCGGCGTGTTGATGCTGTTGATGCCGTTGTCGGTGGCTTCCCAACTGGCCGAACGTCGGCCCTCACCGGCGCCTTCGTAACTGGCCTTGATGTTCGACGGCAGCAAGAATCCGTTACGGGTTAGCGTCGGATAATGTCGGGCCATTAGATTCCCTTGCCTCCGTGGTAGAGCCGAACGACGCGAGAGCGAGGCCCAGCGGCTTTGCTCAGCGACGTGCGGATCTCGTCGCGGGCTTTAAGCAGTTCGTCAATGGAGCGGTACTCCACCGTGCGGTCGCTATAGCGCACGGTCTTTTCACCGCGTGCGATGGCGCGCTCGATGGCTTCGAGGTGCTTCGGGGTAAACGACATATCAGCGTCTCTTCAGGTAACCGCTGGTGGAGATGCGGCGTTGAGGGGGTGCAGCGGGTCGCGCCTGGACGACGGGAGCAACGTGTTGTTCGTTTTGCGGCAACGTAGGTGCTGCCGAGGACGGCGCGTTCGTTGAGCGGCTCAAACGCTCCCCCTGAATTGGCTTGCTCTGAACAGCTTCGATACCCGCGTTGAACACGGCCTGACTTACCCTCTCCCAATCGTGTTCCTGGTAACGATTGATGCCTAAGTAATGGGCCATGGCCAGGCAGTACACCATCAGGTCGAGACCTTCGTTACGCTCAGCTTTGCCTTTGACCCACTCGATTTTTTTATAGCCTTTGACATAGCGGGTCACCTTGCGCTCAGCGACACACTGGTCAAAAAAATCATCTGGCAAATCATTGGCGAAATGCAGCGCGCCATGGCCTTCCTCAACCAGGTAGCGGTTATAGATCCAGTCCTTGGCCGTATCAGTACCGACGAACCAAAGCTCCGCCCCGTGTCGCTCGGTCAGGCCTTTCCAGGTCACATCAACCTTGGATGGTCGCTGTGCAATCACTGGCCTGCCCCACTTGCTTGCGCCCTTGATCGCAAACACGTTTCGCCACCGACGCAAACGACAGAATTGGTAAACCTCATCATGGTGGTTACCACCAGAGTCGACCGCCGTGGCAAGTATTGCCAGATCGGCACCACCGGGATGCCGATAGCGCGACTTAAGCAGCTCATCCAGCGCCAACCAGGTTCGCTCATCCGAAGGGTTGCCCGCGATCACCTGGTAATCGATCACCCAGCGCTCCATGCCGACACCCCAGCCCATCACCATGAGCTCAAGGCGGTCATGCTGGGTGTCGACCGAACAGGTCAACATCAGCGCCCCGTGAGGTACCGAGCCAAGGCTGTAGGATTCCAACCGAGCGCGATCGCGTAGCACATCAGCGCTGGTTTGCTCTTGCGCGTTGTCCCAGACCTTGGCCAAGCGGGTGTTGTAGAACACTTGCATCGGTTCCAGGTCACCTTTGGCCTGAGCCTTTTTTGCTTTTTCAAACTGCTTGGCCAGCGAAGCCCAACTCGTCCAACCGGGCGGTGAGTAAAGCGCGTTGAGATTGAAGCCAACGGTCTCGCCATCGCCTTGTGAGGAGGCTCGCCACTCCCCTTTGCTCAACATCTCACCTTTGTGATGCTCCTCAATGAGCACATCACATTCGGGGCCGGCGCACTGGTAGTGCACCACGCTGTAGTCCTCGGAGTAATGCAGGCGCTCCCATTCCAAAACCTGCAGGTGACCGCAGTTCGGACACGGCACGTAGTAATACCGCTGATCACTGGTCTCAAAAAGATCGGAAATGCGCGACGCGCCCTTTATCGTCGGCGAGCTGGAAAAGTAGAACTTGGCATTGCGGCCGAAGGTGCTGCCCCGGGTTTCTGCAAGCTCAACGGGGTCGCCCTCATCGCCGAGATCTGTCTCCCAGCGATCAATCTCATCGCCGTAGATGTAGCGTGCGGACAACTCCGAAAGGTTCGCAGCCGAACCCGCGGTGGTCACATACAACGTACCGCCTTCAAACTCTTTGGTATCCAGGGTGTTGCGAGCATCGCGTGACCGGGTGGCCGCGACACGCTCGCGCAACACTGGAGTGGCTTTGATAGTTTTGCCTATGCGGGAAGAGACGCGCTTGGCCAACCCAAGGCTGGGAAGCAAGGCAAGGATGTTCGACGGAGCCATATGAATCAGGCCGCCTATCCAGTTCAGGCCAATCTGCGTTTTCATCAACTGGGATGCGACCATTGTCACCACCCGCTTGCAGGGGTGGGCAGGCGACAGGCAACGCATCGGCTCACGCGCGTACGGTGTTCGCGCGGTGCGGTACTGGCCAGGCTCGGCGGCGCCGGTATCACGCGGGATACGCATGAACTCGTCAGCCCACTCATCCACCCAAACATCCGGGTCCGGGCGCAAGCCACGGAAATACGCCTCGCGATACAGTTCTGTACCGTCAGGGTGTTCCGCTAGCATAAGGTCAACTCGGAGTCAGGGCGTGTTCTCGGTCCGCTGAAGAAATTCGTTCGGCGTCTTCTAGTGAGCGGCGGATGGCCGCCGTCAGGTGTCTTTCAATTTTCCACGGGTCGGTCATTACGGCCAACTCCGGCGCCAGTTGCGCGACGATGCCAAGCAACTGGTCGCGTATCAGACGCCCTGCGCTATATGCGCCGTCCTCCACAGCTTTACGCAAGACAAGCGAGCCTTGCTGCTGGTGAAAGTTAGCCTGCTCTTGCAGTGCCAAATAATGCTCACGCATTGCGCGAGACTTTTGAAAGTCAGGCTCATCACCCACTCGTGGCATTGCAGATCCATCGATGCTCGGAAATGTAACGACTGCTGCACTGCCGGCAGGGGCTTCCTTGCGAGGGCGCTCACGCTTATGACGGGCGACAACCCCGGCCTTGCTTGGATCGCTGGTACTGGAAAGCAGTTTCTCGCTAGCGCCAACATCCACTAATCCGGATTCGTTCAAGACCAACCGCCCAGCCAGAATCAGTTTCCCGACGTACTGTCTGGACCATCCCTTCATCTCGCCATACTGCTTGCGAGTCAAAAAAGTCATGCGGCCTCCCTTTTGAAACCAGGTCGACCTCGTCAACCAATCCTGTCAACCAATCCTGTCAACTAACTCTGTCAACTAACCCTTCAATGTTGACAGCGATTTTTGGTGGCTTATTTGAGGAGTCTCGCTAAATTTCCATGCGCTACAAACAGGCGCCTGTGCCAGTTTTTGCGGGGCTCGAGCGAAATCTTTGTGCTTCCAGATCACTGACGTTGCACGCGCTGTCGAGGATTTTTTACACGCAAATCCTGTCAACCTGTCAACCGCTGTCAACTAACTTTCAAACCCTGTGGCTAACGTTTTCCCGCGGGTTCTATGCCCCGTGTCCCTCGGGTACCCCCAGGGTCCCCGGCGACCTGTCGACGTTTTATTTCGGTGCAACTTTCTACAGACCTCGTATTAAGAGGCCACCAGGGCATCAACCCTGACCACTGCCCGAGGGCGGCACATCGCACACGCCCAACCGCTTGGCGGCCCAGCGTTCGTACAGCCCAATGGCGACATCGGCACCGGCCATCGCGGTGAGGCAGCCGATGCTGCCCGCTGCCAACACCGACATGCCCGAAGCGTGCAGCAGCATCATGGTGGAAAGCCCGCAGACCACACAGGCACCGGATCGAAGGAGCAAGCGGCGAATCAAGGACCAGCCACTTACCCCCGCTTTGTCAGCCCGCCATGCTTCGCCGGATATGCCGCCGACCAGGGACAGCACGATCACCATCCAGATCGGCATTTCTATCAATGTCTGTTGTTCGTTCGTCATTAAACGCACCGCCTAGAATGAATTTGATTTCGAAGACTCAACGAGTGATACGACACGATTGGATCGCACGCTGCCCGCTGATAGGCTCCATCCTCCATACCAAGGATTTGAACCAGGAGGTTCCAGTGTCAGCGAAAGAAAAATATGAAATATGGAAGAGGCTGCATGAAGCTGAAGGTGGTATCGCTTATGGGCTAGCTGTATATGGAGACCACATCGCAAAACGTGAAAAATACAAAACGTTAGAAGGCATGGACGCTGTGCGCTTCTACCTAATTCATAAGTTCAGCTGGGCACCAGCTCAAGTCCGAGGCATGAGCTATGAGGATATGAGCTTCGTACTTCAAGAAGAAATGGCCGGTTTCACCTACCCAAAAGAAGCGCGGGTTAAGTAGAACCATTCATTGCATGCAGTTTTTGCTCAAGGCAGGCCAACCTTGCTTTGAGCAATTGCAAGGCCACCTGGCGATGACAGTGGTTTCTTTTGTACAACGCCCGCATGGAGATTTTATTGAGTTTGTTCATCCTGAGTACCTCAAGTGGGGCCATTTAAAATGAAATTCGAAGATGTGAAGCCAGGTTTGCGCGTACACATAACCAGCCAAACAATCCACAGTGGTCGCCTGTTCCTCAAGACTGCCACCGTCCTTACGGTATTCGAGGAAATGAGCGGCTCTCCTCACATCAGGCTGCGCCTAGAAGATGGCTCTGCTGAAATAATTCCTGGGATCAGAGCCGAAGACTTAGATTTCGAATGAAAATAAAAAAACCGTGTCCTCCGAAGATCCCCAGGGTAACCGGCCGGCCGCAGCGCGCCATTTTGGTGTATAGCTCGCATCATTCGACGTTCCGGCCGGGGAGTTTGAAGTCAGTCACACGATCAGCGATAGCACGGATCTTCTCCACACCCAGGAAGCCGACCCAACCACCAACGAAGGTTGCCATGCTCTGAGGCAGCCCGAAGAACTCAAGGCCACTGATGATAGTCAGCGTTAGACCTCCACACAGCACGCCTTCCACCAGCATCTGGCGGCGCGAGCCGCCACCGTAGGTAATGCGCAACACCGCCACTGCGAAGGACAGTCCCGCCGGGTAGAGGATCGGCGCATGCTGGCTCAGCCACGCAAGCATCAATGCCCAGGTGTCTGGCTTATCTGCCATGTTCGGCATCTCAGTCCCCCAATGCTGGGAGCGCAATTAGAATTCCCGACAAACTGGCGGGCATAAAAAGATAGAAGTTCTGCACGAACGACATCGCTTTGGAAGGCGTCATGATGCGCTCATAAAATTTAAAGCTACGATGAAGCCTAGCTCACTCCATGCGACGAACCTGTGCCTATTGAAGACGTAGCTGTACCCACAGACAGGGCAAATTGCTATGATGGAAGAAGATAACTCGATTAGTTCTCGATTTACATAAATCACACTCAACGGAATGGAAAATGGATTACTCCGAAGGTTCAATGGTATCTGGATCAGTACCAGAAACAAAAAGCACGCTAATTTCAATCATAGACTTTCTTCTGCAGATAGAAAAATACCCAGCTGTTTCAGCACTCGCAACAGCAGCTATGTTTATTGCACTTTGTATCACACTGGCAATTGTACTAGAAAGAACCGGCACACTAAGAAAAATCATGAGAGTCTTTTTTTACTCTGAACCAGAGTCCGGAGCAAAGTCGAGCGAAAGAATTACAGACTTGGAGACCCACGTTGCCAACATCCAAAAAGCCCTATATGAAAAAAATATCACCAGCCAAAGACAAGCTATCCAAGACGAATTAGAACAACAACTGGCAAGAAATCTTCCCGAAATAATTTCAAGAAAACTCGAAGAAACCAACGCCATCAACAATTCAGTTGACTCTAAAATACGAATCACAATTGAAAATGCCGTATCTGCGTTTTTAGTTCAGCAGGAACCATCTCAGCTCCTAAAGGATCGCCGCGAGCATCTACGCATACAGGAACGGCAGGAGAGCACACACAATCTTGAGAAAACCATACAGGAGCAAATGTCTAGCTCAGGAAGAATAAAGGCAGTAATGATCAACTTGTTTGTACTTTTCAATATAGGAATTTTACTTATATATATATTTGCCTCAGCAACACTCACAGACAAAGCGGTCACCGGCATAATCGGCCTATACATAAGTCTTGCGGCATTTATAGTTTACATCTACCGAACCTCCAACTTCAGATCCTCTGTACTTCTTGCACTAAGGGAGGATGCTAAAAAATATTTCGATGCCGACGATTACATTAAACGGCTCAAGGCTGGCGCATCCCCAAGCGACCGGGATGTGGAGGTGCTAAAGCTACTTCTACTTAACAGGGCAGAAAGAGAAAAAATGGCCGACCACCCATATGAATTGGTCCTGAAAGGGGTGAGCAACTCAAATATCCAACTCAAAGGCGGAAAAATGATTAGCTCCGCGAAGAATGAGAAGTAATTCCAATATTTAAGAGTAGCTGGCGTGCTTAGATTATCAATTTATCCACTCCAGCAGCGCTAATACACACGACTTTTGCAAATACGCAGTTACTGCTCAATACGCATCCTGTAGAGATCTATTGTAGATTTCTTATACTCGTTGAGAAATTCGACGAGTAAGGATTTCGCTTATCCGCTCACGAGCAAGTCTGGACCATCTGTGGATTCGGCAGAGACCATCACTACTCTGCATGAAAGGCAGCACACTGGTTGCCCGACCATATGTTATCGCTGGAGTTTAAGCTTTTTCAAAAAGCAAAAAGCCCAACATTTAATGCTGGGCTTTGCTCGCGGAAAAACCGCAAAGTAACGTAAAAACTATAGATCCAAATCGATCCTGTCAAGCGGCATTTCGGCGAAGATCTAAAGCCCCGTCGATCCATGCGATACCTGCCCTCCATAAGCCCTGTGTCTTGCCGTAGCCAAACCCCAGTCGAGTACCCACAGTCTTCAAGTCGATATTGCGAGACCTGTAGTACTCAATGATCACGTTGCCCGATTCTGGATAGCGATTTCGCAGACGCCCAATCAATCCATCCATCAACAATGCGTCATCGTCAGTGATCATCGGCAGGTGCAGATCATTCTCTCTGGAGGCGCAGCAGGACACGCCAGAGCCCAGCACGACCCAGCGGCCCCAGTGCTCCAGCAGATCCTCGGCGGTGCGCTCTTTAAATGTCGGTGTGAAGGCCATGGTTCAATCCCCTGTGAAGTTGGTGCCGCCGGCGCCGCGGCGGTTGTTCTGTTCGTACTGCGCGGAAGCCCCGGACGGGGCCAACTTGCGAAACTGCGCAAGCTGATGATCTGCGGCCTGGAGTCGGATGCTCAGCTGCGTCACCAGCACCTCCAGAGGCAACGCTTCACCGGTTTCGGCAGTGACCCAGCCCGAGGCGTTGCACTGAACGCAAGGCAGTTCGTGGAAGACACCCTTGGTCAACGCCTTGCCACGGCATGCCGGGCACCTGGCCAGGTCCAGTTGGGCGGCGCGGAATGCCGGGCCGTGGGACTTCTTCATCATCCGACCACCCTCAGCCCCTGATCACGAAGCGCCTTCTCCGACACTTCGCGAGCCCACAACGCATCCGGATCGCCCATCACGGCAGGAAATGGATTGCTGACTCGCAGAGTTTCTCGAGACGCCCGCCATGATTCCCAGCGAGCGCAATAACGAGCGGCACGATCAGCGGAGCAGCAAGCCACGCACTGCACGATGTAATCACCTGCCGAGCCAACCTTCGACTCCCAGAACATGCCGCTCGGGACCGGGAAGCGCTCCTCGAACTGGGCGCGGTTTACGTCTGTTTTCATCATTTTTAAACCTCGCCTTTTATGGTTTCTGGATTTGGCTAGAGGCCGCGCCATTCAAGGCCTCAGCGCCATTGTGCGAATTTCCGTTTCTAGTCATGGTCGAGCGGTGAATCAGGTTGAAACCATTCCCGTCTAACCAGTCATGCCACTTCACCAATGCCTCGCGCTTGAGCAGTTCCGCCGATGTGTGGATATAGGTCTGCACGTTGCGAGTCATCGTGTGGTTCACCAGCATCTCGCCAATGAGGAAGTCGACGCCCAAGTCAGTCCAGCCGGTTCGGGCCACCTTGCGCAGGTCGTGGCTCGTCCACTCACCCTTGCCCAGGCGCGTGAACACGGCGCACGCCTGGCTGTCACTGATCGGCCCACGGCCCCGCGCCGGGAACACGTAGGTGCCCTTGTAGCCTTTGGTTGACTGCCAGTCCCGGTACCGCTCCAGCAGCGCGCACATCTGGTGGGTCAGCGGCAAGTGATGCTCGCAGCGGGTCTTGGTGTTCTCGGTGGGAATGAACCACTCGCCCTGCTCACCCAAGGTGAAGTGGGACCACTGTGCTTGCCTGGTCTCGCCGGCGCGGGTCCCGTGGCACAGCATCATCAGGGCCAGCATGCAGTCCTGCGGGTGCTGGTCGAAGCCGGCGGCCAGTTCGCAGATCACTTCCTCGAGCTGGACGGCACGCAGGCGTGACGGCTTGGGCTGGATTCGGGCCTTGGTGAAGTCAGTGAACTTGAAGCCGGAGATGGGGTTGGAAGTGATCAGCCGAAGCTTCTCGGCCTGGCGGAACGCGACCACCAGCACGCCCCACATCAGACGGACGTAGGACAGGGACATTTCAGCCTGCATCGGCCACATCACCAGCTTGTCGAGCGTCGACCGGTCAACGTCCTCCACCACCAGGGTGCCGAGTCGTGGTTTCAGGTGGCACGAGATGATCGAGGTGTTGGTGGAGCGGCGCTTGGACGACAGACTGCGGTCAACGGCCTGGCGGGCGGTGAACCAGTCGAGCAGCTCTCCAACGGTCTGCAACGTGCCGGCGGCGGCTGATGCTTTGGGGTCGGCGGCCAAGCGCTCGCGGATCTTCGGCAACGCGACGATCAACCCCTTCGCCGGCAGCTGAGGAAACGCGGCGATCTTGTCCCACTTGCCGCCCGACACCAGGTACCAAGTGCCGCGATCGCGGTTTCGATGGAAGCGGAAGTACACGCCGGGATATCGCGCGTCACGCAGGTCACGGACTGCTGCGTTGCCGGACTGGCGGCGAATCTCCGCATCGGTGAACGAAGTGAGCATTGTCTGGGTCATGCGGCGGCCTTGGTTTGAGGTTGAAGTAGGTAGGCCCTGATGGCCTCAATGGCGTCGACGTGCCCACGGCAAACGATGGCCAGGTAACCCTGCTCGGTAAGCGCCTGAAGGTATGCGTCCTGGGCCGGTGACACGGCAGCGTCATACGGCGCCCGGGCCTTAAATTCGATGTACAGCCCGAAGTACCCGCCGCGGGCCATCGGCAGCACCAGGTCGGGAACGCCGGCCTTCACGCCCTGCTCTTTCAGCTTGATCGCCACCAACTTGTGCCGGTGCCCGCCGTTCGGGACGTGAAAAATCAACTTGGCGGCGACCGGGTAACGCAGCGCGATTTCCTTCATCAGCGCGGCCTGCTCCAGGCCTTCCCGGTCCACGGGCTTGGCCCGCTCCGGCTTCGAGCTGAATGGCTTCACGGTGAACGGCTTCATTGCGCAGTCACCTTTTTTCCATCCGGCCGATGTCCAGGAGAGGTGCAGAAATCGAATGCCCAGCAGCCCTTCCCCCAGGTCCAAGGCTTCCATGTTTCAGCGAAAGACACCCAACAGCCGACCACATCACGAAAGCCTGACCTGCTGCCGCAGGCACCACACACGCGGCGATGATCAAACGCATTTTCGTGATGCGCGCCAAATGGGCAGTCGTGCACGGCGGAACAGTCCTTGCAGATCACCACGTTCTCGCAAGGGCGGGCGCGATCTTTGAGAACAGTCATTTGTTCAAGCAGTCGGTAAAAGTTGGGTGTTGTCAGCGACGCCGCATCCATTCGGGGCGGGAACCCGATGCGCTTGAGTGCCTCAGCCTGAATTTCCATGTTGTCTTTCAGTTTCAAAGTTTCACCTTCCCTTCACGGATCAGGATGTCCTGGGTGCGCATGACGCCTTCGGCGAGATACAGGCGGACCTCTTCACGGGTCAGTTGCACTGGCGCCTTGAGTCGGCCGTCCGCAATGTCGTGGCAGTAACCGCAGGCCCAGGCGCCCTGGAAATCGTTGGGCTTCATGCCCACACCGCAGGTGCCAGCCAGCCGGTAATGAGCCAAGACGGTGGTGGACGGTTCGCAGGAGCAGCCCGGAAACCGAACCTGGCAGTCACGGTCACGGGCCGCGTCAGTGAGACGACTCACCGGGAGCCTCCGGCCAACTTGGCCCGAAGTTGGGCAAGCGCGCCATTCCCCACCTCTGGGGTGATTCGGCCATCGACCTTGGCGGGGAGCGCCTTCGGCATCGCCTGAAGAGGCAATCCGTCGAGCAAGCGCCGAATGGTGATCGTGTAGTTCCGCTCGAACAGCTTCAGGCTCAAAGCTGCGTCGAGCTTGTTCAGGCTCTCGAACCCGCATTCCTTGGCCGTGTGCCAAACAGCATCATGCGACCACTTGCCCTGCCCAGCCATACCCGGATGGGCGTTACGCACGGCTTCACGGTGAGCCGCAGCCAGGGGTGGTAGACCGAGCATTTCCGGAGTTGGTTTGCACCATTCAATGAACTGACCCGGGCTCGGGATAAAGTCGGAGACCTGCTTTCGCGCCTTGATCATGCCGAATTCGATCTGACCCTGGGTGCGGATGCCTTCGTCGAGAAATGCCTGCATCCACTGCACCTTGGCGGCCTGATAGGTCACCTTGTCCGGCCATGCCTGACGCCACGCCGAACGAATCAGGCGAAGCTCAGTGAACAGATCATTGATAGCTACGGCCATCTGACGGCGACCTTCATCCTGCGGAGCTTGCGCCTCGTCTGCCGAGATGAACTCGCCGGCCTTAGGATTGGCCCAAAGGCCTTGGGTTACTGCGGCTACCTGCTTCATCACGATTGCACTCCGTTCTGCCAGTCGGTGCTTTCATCATCAAAGTCGGACGCTGCCGGCGGACGCTGCCGAATGGGCGTGACGTTAGTGGCGGCTGATCGGTTCTTGTCGTTCAACACCCACTTGACCAGCATCTGCACCCACTCAGCCTGAGTGTTCACTTGGCCGCGAGGCTCGTAGTGAGCGGTGAATGCGCGGCGAGCCTCTTCGGTAAACAGGTCTAGCGCTACGCCAGAGTGAACCGAGTAGGTTTTCAGCAGCTTGTCATCAGGATTCCAGTCGAGGGTCATTTCGCTTGGCATGCGAGGGTCAACGGAGCCACGCGCAGAGAGAGGTTCTTTATTCTTCTCTACATCTTCTTTAGGTAACGCACCGCTAACGTTCGAAGCGTTACCTTTTGCGTTACTTGCCTTGTGGTTTGCCACTCGTTTAGCCGTTAGAAGCCTGTTTTTAGCGGTCTTGCCGTTGTGTCGATCAAAGTGCGGGAGGCTAATCACGCCTTCGGACTCGATCATCCAATCAACAGATTTCATGTGTTCACAGAAACCGATAACGCCAACGAGACGGTCGAGTAACTTTTTGCTAACGCTTGGAGCGTTACCGTTTTCAGTTTGTTGATCGAACCATCCCCAGACGCGCATCAGCTTGCCGACGACAGCATCAGGATCGATGTCGGCCAGGTCTGCGATCTGGCAAACCTCAGGTTTATCCAGGGTGGTGAGTTCGAATTTGATCCAATCGCCGGCCATTACGCGGCCTCCTGCAGTAGTTCAGCGAGGCGTGTCAGCCCCTTTGGAGTGATCATTGGGTCGAAGGCGGCACGGTCGATGCCAGTCTCTGGATCAGGCTTCAACGCAGTGACCTTGTGGGTCATGAACCCGGAAGTTATGCGGGGTTGGTATGCGACCCAGCGCTTACAGCCGTGGCGGCGGAATATCCAGCGGTGCTGTTCAAGCCAAGCAAATAGTCGCGACGGTGGCACGCCAAGCTGCTTGGCCGCGTCGGTGATGCAAATTGCACCGCCGGCGGCGGCAAGCCGCTTGATCGCGGCGACCTTGGGCGCCTGGTCTGAAACCAATCGCTGAAGCTCTCCGTTTCTGTCGGCGAGATCGGCGGCAAGGCGTAGTGCTTCTGGCAGGGACTGAGGGATCGCAACGTGTCGTGACACGCGTTCAAGTTCGTGCAAACGTGTCACGACACGATGGCGAAGCGGGACGCTGTAGCCGGTCAGCAGCGTCATGACGAGATCCGGCGGAAGCAGGTACTCGGTTTGCTTGCGATTCGAGGCGTCGAAATAGATGCATCCAAATTTGGATGCATCTAGGTTCAGTTCCGCCAGGTTGTGCTTGATGTCGCGCACGACGTGGTGATGCTGCTTTCCGGTTAGATCAGCGACCTCCCGGCTTGATATCGTCACGGTATTGCTTGGAGCGACGAGTGTGTTCATAATGGCCCCACAAGTTTTATTGCTGTTGAAAGAGCCGCCCTGCCAGGCGGTTTTTTTATGCCTGAGATTCAGGCGGCCTTCAGCGATTCGCGAAGGATGTGCAGCGCGTCGATTGCTTCCTGAATGGCTTTCTCTCCCTGCGCTTTCTCGTGCTGGCTTATGTGATTGTCAGCGGCCGCATCGAAGATCAGCCGGCCAACATCACCGCACTCGGCCGACAGGTGGCCCAGCGCAACCATCAATGGTTTGGCCGCAGGCTTCTCACGGGCGACCAGTTCGAAGCCAAACTTGTCAGCCAGGGCAATCAGCGGCCGCATGTCGCCGGTGTGCAGCAGGACGCCGAACAGATGTTCAATGGTCAGGTGGTGCGCCGAGTTATCCGGGTTCGAGCGCTGCAGCAAACTGACGTGCGCGAGACACATCTTCCCGGCCAGTTCCTCTGCTCCACTTTCCTTGATGGTGGTGTGGCAAGCCCTCAAGAAATCTTCCATTCGTAAAACCTCAAATTTGTTTCCGTGGTAGCGGCCGCCAGGTCCGGCGATCATTCGCTCAACAGATCAATGACAAGGACGCCTTATGCAGCCGTTTTCTTTTTGTCGGCCTTCAATTGGCCGGCGGTTACAAGTTCAAGCTGGTACTGACGTAGCTCAGGAATCTCCTCTCCCCACTGCCGGACTGCCTCGTATGTGATGCCGAGCGCTTTGGCGAGGGGGGCGATCCCTTGGAAATGTTTAATTGCGTCGGCACGGTTCATGGCTGACTCCTTTGGGTATACGGCAATTCAAGCATGCTTGTGTTTACTAAGCAAGCATGCTTGCCAAGCTAACTTGTAGATTGCTTGCATGAAAATTACTGATCGAATTGCGAAACTTGTCCTGGCGCGAAAGCCTGAGATCGGGCCGCGAGGATTTAAAAGGGATATAGCGACCACCTGCGGGGTCAGCTACGAAGCCGTTCGTCAGTGGTTTGCCGGTGATACTGGCAACATAAAGAACGAAAACCTGGTGGCGATCGCTGAAGGCTATGACACGACGGTCGACTGGCTGCTGTCAGGCAAGGGTGAGCCGCCAAGCCGGAAGGCCGCGGATGCTCCGAAAACTGGCAATTATTCTTCGGCGGACCTGGTCAAGCAGATGCTCGCGAAGCACGGCCGGGGCTTATCGGATGAGGCGAGAACACGAATCGCCGAAGTGGTAGAAGATGTGGCGCTTGAGTCGAAGTCGACCAATGTAGTGAAAGTCGACTTCACCAGGGCGGGCCAAGTCGGTGACGAAGTATGGATTGCCCACTACGACGTGCGCGCAGCGATGGGCGGCGGGCAGATCCCGCACGAATTCCCAGAGATGCTTCAGGACATACGGGTCAGCCCCAAGCATTTGCGCGAGATGGGTGTCTCGTTCAAAGAGCACTTCCACCTCAAGATGATCACCGGGTGGGGCCAGTCGATGGCGCCGACGATCAAAGACCGCGACCCGCTGCTGGTGGATATCACGATTCGGGAGTTCACGGGCGACGGTATCTACCTCTTCTCCCACGACGACATGCTGTACGTGAAGCGCCTGCAGAAGAAAGGCAAGGACCGCTTCAAGATGATCTCGGACAACAAGCACCACGACCCAGAGGACATACGAGCGGATGACACCCATATCCTTGCTCGGGTGCTTTACGTGTGGAATGGGCAACCGGTGTGAAGCCATGGCACTCACTAAACCCAACCAACAACTGCGCCGTGACCTGAAAGAGGCTGCTGCCCTGCTCAAGTGGTCGGGCTTCGATTTGTTCGGAGTCGCCAAACGGCTTCTCGTTGCTGGCGATGATATAAGCGCTGACGAACTGATGATGATCGCGCTGAGCTATCAGGCAATGGAGGACAAGCTGACGGATTATGCGGATGAGGTGAAAGCCGCCCGGATAATTCGGGCTGCGGAACAGAAAACATGACTGCATGGCGAGAGCAGAGCTTCTGGAGCAAGGTTGGGGTTTTGGCTACGCTGGCTTTCCTGATGATGCTCCCCGGGTATTCCGATATAGCTGGGCTGGGCGGAGGCTCCTCGGGCCGCAAGCGGGCCTTCAGCCCTGGATTCGTTATACTCTGTGTTTTCGTGGCGGTGATTGAGCTGATTGTGCTGAACCACTTCTATGGCGTGCGGATGAGGTGAAGGCGGGAAGGATTTTGCGTGATGCGTAACGAGACCTACGTCCAGACGCGCACGCTGCTAGTCTGGAATGCGCACTTAGTACGAAAAAAGAAGAAAATTAGAAATCGCTACTCTCACTTAATAGCCCACACAAGCGTTATTCATTAAACCTAACATAGAAAGGGATATCATGGTAAATCGCCGAACAAGAAAAACCACCAAAGAAGCGATCAAGGTTCCTCAGCAAGAATTTTCTTTAGTTAGATTAAGGATAGAAAAGCCTCCGTTTCGAAAATTAAAGAACATTACGGTGGAATTCGCTGAGCGCGTTACATTAATCGCAGGACATAACGGTATCGGGAAATCCACGATACTAGCGCTAATCGCAAATGGCTCAGGTATTACTGACACTAATGTTCAAACATATACCGGCAAACCCTTCACAGGGCTGCTTAACGAAATCATTCACATCGATTTCGAAAATGAATATCTTGTCAACAAAACAAAAGGCACGCTCTCTAATCCGCACCTAGATTACCTTATCAACGAAAACGAATTCACTAAGAGATGCGGATTTACCAGGCGACTAGTAAAAAACAAAGATGGAAAAACCAGCAGGACAGAAGTAAGGGTCGTACCCAGAAACACTAAAACAGGTAATTATGAGGACGTCAAAAGTGGGGTTGTCATAGGATCTGATTCAAAGGTTCCTATCCCTACCATATATCTTGGCATGACTCGTATGATCCCAATTGGCGAAAGCGACCCTGAGCTTATTTTAAACAGCCTTGACAACACGATAGATAAGTCTGACGCTGTATTTATTAATAAATTCATTAAAGATGTGATAAACATAGTCGATGACTCGGAAACCGCGACGAATGCAATTACCACCCAATCCATTCAGGGGACAAGCAAAATTGCCAAGCACCCAGAATATGCTCACAGCCCGAAAAGCATTTCGCTCGGCCAAGATAGCCTTAGCTCAATAGCTACTGCTCTGGCATCTTTCCGGCGGCTGGAAAGAGAGTGGCCGGACTACCCCGGCGGGCTTCTAGTAATCGATGAAATCGATGCGGGCTTCCATCCTCATGCACAAAAGTCTCTGATGGATGGAATTAAGAATGTTGCTAAAAAGCTCAGAATACAGGTTGTAGCGACAACACATTCCTTGTGTATGATAGAAGCGATTCACCCGGACACTAATCCAATAGATGATAAAGGTGTGAGAGTAGACTCGGTGGTTTATATCACTGACTCGATTGCCCCAAGAATAAAGAAGGATCTATCCTTTTCTCAAATTCAAGGTGATATGAGTTTAACGCCACCAGAACCAGCCCCGAAACCGGCTGCAGTCGACAACTCTCTAAAGATATATCTCGAAGATGCAGAGGCTAATTTTATACTTGGCCATCTATTGACACAAAAGCTCAAACGGCAAGTCAATACGGCGACCGGCAAAAGACTAAAAGCAATTCCAATAAGCGTTGGATGCAATAACCTTCAAGGCTTACAAAAATTTGATAAACATTTTAAGAAAGTATTGATTGTTGTCGATGCCGATGCGTCAGTCACAGCCGGATTGAAAAATGTCGTCAAGCTCCCGGGTAGCCGTGATAGCTCGGGAAAAGGGCACTCTCCAGAGAGAACAATCTACGAATTTGTAAAGCAGCTTATGAAAGATGATGAAAATTACCCGACAGCTCGTCAATCATTAGAAGATATGAATGTAACTAGAAACCAGCTTAGCACTCATTTACTGAAGGGCGACTTTAATATAAAAGATCGAGTTTCTGCTAAAGGCTGGATGAAAGCTCGACTACAAAGAATTACTGACTGGAAACTGGTAGAGTTGTGGCTTGCCGAAAATCCCGCAGAGGTGGTGAGATTCCAAGACGATCTCATCGCAGCGTCAGTCGCGACAGCAAAACTCACAAAATAGGGGCTGGCCAAGTATACTGGGCGCCGATAAACTGGGGCTCAGACGCCTCAAAGGATGAGATGAAATGTACTCCAACAAGCTATACAGCCCCTTACGCTACCCCGGCGGGAAGGCTCGCTTTGCGCCTTTCATTGCTGAGGTAATGCGGGCTAATGGCCTGGCGGGCGGACACTATCTCGAACCGTTTGCTGGCGGGGCCGGCGTAGCCCTTGAGCTTCTTTTCGACGGTCATGCAACTCATATCCATGTCAATGATCTCGATCCGGCCGTATTCTCCTTTTGGTCAGCCGCGACTTCCGATCCTGACGGAATCCTAAAGCTGCTCAGAGACACGCCAATCAATATGGAGCAATGGCACCACTGGCGTTCCGTGATGCTTGGTCAAAACCCTGATCTATCCCTTGCAGAGAGGGGTTTTGCAACGCTTTTTGTGAACCGTACGAACCGATCCGGCATCCTCAAAGGTGGAGTTATCGGGGGGAAGGCGCAGACTGGCGCCTACAAACTCGATGCTAGATTCAGCAAAGACATGATCGCTGCCAGACTGGAACGAATCGCGCTGAATGCAGATCGGATTTCGGTATATTGCGAGGATGCCTTTCTTTTGCTTGGCCGCGCCGCAGAGTTTCTGCCTGACCAATCGCTGATCTACCTTGACCCTCCCTACTATGTTAAAGGCCGCGGCCTATACCGAAACTTCTACAAGCACGATGATCACCTACAAATTGCTCAATTGCTGCAGTCTCCTGACTTCCAGAGGCCATGGGTAGTTTCGTACGATAGCGCGCCGGAAATCTGCGAGATGTACAGCCAGAACGAGGCACTGACTTACGGACTGCACTACACCGCTCAGGCTCGATATGTAGGCGATGAGGTCATGTTCTTCAAAGAAGGTATATCTGTGCCTGATGCGGAAATCCCTAGAGCCACCGTGGCCGCCTAACTCAAAGCCCGGCCCAGCGCCGGGCTTCTTGTATCTGAGAGCAGACCAAGCGTGAAGATGTTTGGTCATAGAGCAGTTTTCAAGGTGGGCCGCTCGAGGCGCTCCCACCCAAATAGATCATCTAAGAGTGCTTGCTAGAAACTCGCCCGCTTTGCGAATCAGTTTTCTCCATTCCTCCTCTGTTATAAGGCCGGCACGCTCCATCTCATCGGCTCTCGTGAGCAATATAAAATACTTGTCCTCGACGTCCTGTTCATTTACAGCCTGATATAGAAGATCCCTCCAGGCTTTTACAGCCGAACGACGAATCTCGTTACGCATTTTAGCACCTGGTGATATTCACTAGATGACACTGGTGGCTCAAGCTGATCAAGGAGTCCACGGTAGATTAGATGCGTGATATCAATATGACATCACATAGCGTCGCAAATTTTTTTTTCGGAAGGGGCCCGGGGCTCGTCCATTTCATCTAGGCGGCGAGACTACTTCAAGCATGGGCCCAGCGACGGGCTTCTTATTTCTGCCAAGCGCCCTAGCCTGCTATTGTGGCGCTCCCTGGACGCAATGGAAGCAACGAAGAATGGACTCATGGAAGACCCTGGCAATCGCCCTACTTGCATCGGTCAGCACGCAGGCCGTATCAGGTGATGGTGCCAACCCTATCGCTGCCGCGATATTTCTCACAATTTGCGCGCCGACCCTTTTAATTGGGGCTACCACGTCTCTCACGACCGAACCGCCTGAGATTTTCAAGTCAGCCAAGACGGATGCCCTGGCGTTCATTGGCTCGGACGGCGAGATTCGTGGTGCTGAGTTTGAGCAGGCGTCCCGGCATTATCGTTCAGCCTACACTTCGCCTCATATGTCTGACATGCAACTGGCGCAGGCGATAGCGACCTCGTTCTGATGTCGACCTAGGGCTACCCGCAGTGCCGGCCTTCTCGACCCTAACTATCGAACGGATAGTTTTTCTTCGGTTCACTATCCAAATTCACCCATGTACATTGATGTCATTACGCCGCTTACCGGCGTGATCGTATTCATTCGTAGGGGGCGGATCGGTGAAAGTTTTTTCGCTTGGTATGCTGATCCCACTATGCGGATTCAGCTATTTAGGTATTAGCGGCGGCAACGAGGTCGCGCTATTTGCCAATATTCTCTTCTTCTCCAGCGCTACGGTTTTGTATTTCTATCCGTCGATATGTGCAATCGGCCAGGCCAGGAAGGTGCGCATATCGGTATTCAAGCTGAACCTGCTAGCTGGGTGGACGGGTATCGGTTGGTTGTTGGCGCTTTACAGAGCTTTAGTTTTTTCGGCTGCGGACGAATGAGTTGGCGGTGCGCTTCTCGTATCTGCCATTCCTGATCTGAACCCTAAGCCCGCCAAGCGCGGGCTTTTTCATGCCTATCAGAACGGCGCCGCCTCTTCTTCTGGCTGAAACTCGACCTCTCCCCTCCCCGCTACCTCGACTTCCTGCTGCTCCCATCTCACCGTCACGCTGCCGTCGTCATTGAGTGTCAGCTCCAGTTCGTTCGTCTCGGCGATTACGCTCAGTACCTCTTCCCACTCCCGATCCCCATCCGTGTCCAGACGATGAATCGTCACCCAGCGCTGCGCCTGGGCCACGGGGTGGTTGATCATCGATGACACCCTCAATCCCAGCCGTTCCATCCCCGTCATTTCTGCCCGTGCCGAGCCCGTCGGGCTTCCCTTCTGCTTAGCCATAACCACCTCACAATAATGCTGTACATACATACAGTAAGCAAAATAAACACAAGCGTGCTTGCATTCAAATCACAAGCATGCTTTTATAAATGCAAGCCGACTTGTGCTTCTCCACAAGCACAGAACGCCCACCGCTCTTTAACAACCAGCGCAACAAACAACAGACCGCATTGCCTCTACCGGCGACCGGCGAGCACACAGGCCCGAAAGCCTGCCAACGACAGGGAAAACCTTGTACGGCTGCTCGATGGTGAAACGCCAGAACCGAGTGTGTGACCCGGCAAGCAATGCGCCCCGCCCCTTCCGGCGGCAATAGGACGGACGGCATCACTGAAGCACCTTCTCGCGAGGGTGCTTTGGGATGACAGAGAGGATAGGAATATGAAAAGCGTCGCTGAAGATCTACCGAAAGTAGAAGCGCCTTCACTGCAAGCACGCATAGAGGCGGCACTTATGACGCTGGCTTGCCAGGGCGATCCAGGGTTACGGACAAAGCTTAGCCTGATGTACCCCAGTCAAGACATCGACAAGCAGAGCTGCTTGAAGTTTGCGACGATCGTTCTCAGTCGGACAATAGCTGCTTCATTACAAGCTTTGCCTCTTCTGGCGACTGAGAAGACTTCGAAAGAATTAGCTGAATATCTCGCTTCAGAATTTCGATGCCCGTAACTGCATGCCACATACCGTTTTCAACTCGTATGGCATCCCCGACCCTGATTGCGTCATCGCTCTCGTAGTACTTCGGGCATGAGTCGTCAAAGTCATATCCGTACTTCAGTTTGAATTTGCGCATGGCAAGTTCGCCCTCCTTTGCAGGTTGTGTTGTGTGAGAGCGCTCAGCCTAGCGCAAAGCCCGTCACCTGGGCAGTGGTGAGCAGGCCGGCGGCCACTTCATCTCAGCACGGAGGATTGGCAGCCATGTAAACGCTCAGATACCTGCACGGCCCCAAAGGGCTCTGCCGGCTTGTCACGTACGGAGGCGTTTGTGACAAAACGAAAAGCCCGGTTTCGACTGGGCTTTTTTACGCCTCGCCTTTATCCGTCAGCACCCTCCCCTGCGCCCACCGGCACACCCAGGCGGTCAGGCTGCTGACGAATAAACGCAACCACAACCAAGGAGTCGGCATGAACTCAGCCATCCAACAAAGCCAAGCCGTTCTGCAGGCCCTGCGCGCCCGCGTTCAGCTTTCCACTTCGGAGATGTACGTGATGATCGGTCGCGAAGAACCTGTGAAGGTGCCGCGCTTCAACGTGGTGCCGCTCGGCAAGAACTTGTTCGATGTGGTAGAGCGCTCCAGCGGCGTATCTCGTGGCGCACGCACCGGCCACGACGGCGCTTGCCAGTACGCCGATCAGCTCGAGCGCAACGCCGACTTCTTCGATTCCGCCAAGGCGACATCGCGCCGTTTCGGGCGCCTGGTGCTGCGCTGGACGGTTGGCTTCGCCGTCATGCTCGCGGTGTTCGCCTACTACGGTGCGCAGCAATGATCGGTGTGCCAATGCCCAACCCTCGGGATTCGATCATCGAAAACCTGAACCAACAACTGGACGCCTACTTTGGTGCCGGCAAGACCGCTCAGGTAATTCCGAACGGCGTGGGTGTCGATGGCCCCTTCAATGGCACCACGGCGCACCACGAACGCCTCCGGAAAGAACGCGACAAGTTGGCGCCTGCAGTGCGCGCCGAAGCCGCCAAGGGTGTGGTAGCCAGCGTGGCAGCAATGAACCTGGGCATGCACATCAAACGCGTGATGCTGATCGCCCAGGAGAACGGCTTTAAATTTGCCGATACACCATGAGGCGCATTAGCAAGATCGCCGCGGCGCGGCGCCGGCCTACATGGCTGGCTATACCGGCAAGTGAAATAGAAGAGGTAGGCCATGGCCAAGGACAACGCGCAGATCCAACGGGACAAGCGCTCGAAAGAGAAGGCACTGCTCGAGCGGATCGGCGCCGAGAAGCGAACGCTGATTGTCTCGAAAGCGCTCGATGATGCACTTCAGGTGCTGGGCGCTCGCCACGACTTTGAGGAGTGGCAGGAAACGCTTTCGACATTCCTGATCAACCTGGCAGCAGCCACTGCCGAGGAATCGGCCCGATTCGCCAACATGTCGCGACCTGCTTTTGAGATTTCAGTAAAGCAGTCGCGACAGCTTCTGGACTTCAGAAAGACCGGACCGGAATCGGTCAATCCTTCAGAATGACGTTCCCACCACCAGCTCGAGCGATATCGATCAACTGGTTCTGCATCAGCAGACCAACTTCAATGATGGTTAATTGGGAGCCTCCGCGCTTGGCGCAAATGGCCAGATCAACAAGCTGGTTTGGCATTTTTCCCCGGGCTGAAATCTCAAGGCCCGCGCCTGCGGAAAGCAGCTCTTCCAACTGGTTCTGCATTTTTGTCGCGATAGTCATTCTTTCTCCTTGATCCGGCTCCATGCCGGTCACCCGTAATACCCCATATCAACGAATCACGCCAGCCGGCGAGGCAGGCGCACGCTTGGAGATAACCCATGAGCATCCCCGCAAGTGCTTTGAGCGATGAAGAGTGCCTGCACTACGCGGCGCTTGAGCCCGCCGCCGCTGCTGAGCTTACCCGGCGTTTTACCGCGCAATGTATTGATCCTGGCGCCGAGGCCGAGAGTCTTCGCGATGATATCCGCATGCTTGAAAGCCAGGCTGATGATGCTGAAGACGAGCTGGATCGCCTTCGAGACTATGCCGAAGAGGCTCGCAGCTACATCAGGCGCGCAATGAATCACGACGAGCACGAAGAGCTGCCGGTGAGCAAGCTTCTTCAGAAAGCCCTCGATTGCCTGGAGTAAGGCCATTACCACTTTTGCAGTGTTTCGAATGAGCGAGAACTGGGCTCGCGAAGAGGCCAAAGAGCACACGCCCACCTTCAAAAATGAGGGCGGTAAGCGCATCGACCTGACCGTTTCACAATGGGAGGCCGAGGTGGAGGTTCAGGTGGCCAAGATCATGGCGGGAAAAAAATGCGTGCGCCTGTCGCCGATGTTCGACGCCCCCCAGTACGCCCAGCAGTTCATGGACATGGCCCGAAAGAGCATAGTCTGTCGCGACCTGAAGATCAGGACCAAGGCCGTCCTGGTCGACGCCAAGAAAAAGCCGATCCTGAATGCCAAAACTGGTGCGCCAAAGGTTGGGTTTGCTGACTGGGTGCCGGAGGCGACTTACGCCGCCTGACAGCACTGATTAGCGAGCTACGCGCCCAGCAATAAGCCTGGCTCCGACCTCGCGCCCAGCAACCTGCGCCAGGCCACGGTCAACATAGGTTCGGTCACCCGCAACAACCGGCACCACCACCTCACCACCACGCTTTACCTCGACGTTGATACGCCAGGTCTCCCGGCCCTCATCGTTCTTGTCGCACTCCATGTAGTTCCAAACCTGAAAGCCTTCGATCTCATCGTAAATATCGTGCTTTGTCATGGTCCAGCCCATTTAGAGGAAGGCGCCATCGTAGCACCACGCCCCGGGCCCAGCCCGACAAGGACTTCCTATGCTCACAGCAATTGACTTGTTTTCTGGTTTCGGCGGATGGACCCGCGGTGGGAAAGACGCCGGGCTCAACGTCCTCTGGGCAGCCAACCACTGGCCATCCGCTGTGGAGTGGCACACCAAGAACAACCCGGAAACCCAGCATGTATGTCAGGACCTGCACCAAGCTGATTGGTCGCAGGTGCCGAAGCATGACGTGATGCTGGCCTCTCCCTGCTGCCAGGGCCACACCAAGGCGCGGGGCAAGGCATCAGGCAATCCACAGCACGATAACTCACGCTCGACAGCTTGGGCGCCAGTGGCGAACGCAGAGGTCAACCGACCGGACTTCGCCGTGATCGAGAACGTGCCGGAATTCATGGACTGGATCTTGTACCCTGCATGGGCAGATGCCATGCGCCGTCTGGGCTACTCGTTGGCACCGCACATCGTGGATTGCGCCGACCTCGGCGTTCCCCAGCACCGGGTGCGTCTATTCATGGTCTGTTCCCGCAGCAAGGCTCCGCTTAACCTGCAGCTCCAACAACATCAGCATGTGCCGGCCAGCGAGATTATCGACTTCAACGCCGGCAAGTGGTCGCCGATAATCAAGCCAGGTCGTGCCGAGTCGACGCTGAGCCGCGTGAAGAATGGCCGGAAGCGATTTGGCGAGCGGTTTGTGATGCCCTACTACGGTTCAGGGTCAGGCCTCACCGGCCGGAGCCTGGACCGCCCGATTGGCACTATCACCACACTGGACCGCTGGGCCATTGTCGATGGTGACCGTATGCGAATGCTCAGTGCTGACGAAGCTATGTCCGCGCAGTCCTTCCCGAAAGACACACAGCGCCCAGATAACCACCGGCTGACGATGCATATGACTGGAAACGCAGTGCCGCCTCTCGCGGGACAGCGTTTGATCGAAGCTCTGCGTAAAGCAGCCTAGACGAGGCGGGAGTATCCCGTAGACATCGTGACCTCTTCAACCCGAACAATAACGCCCACCGGAATTTCACCGCCATCTACACCGCGTATAGAAACTTCTTTTTCGTCTGGATGTAATGGGTCCTCAAGCTCGTGAGAAACCACACCATATTGGTCGAAAAGAGACTCGTCTAAGTGATACACAAAGCCATGAAACCGATGCCCATGTTCGTCAGATGTCGCGAAGTACTTTGCCACCTCGTAGCTGCGGGAAGTTGAGACAAAACACCCCCCCCACTTGCCATTTTCAATGTGGTGAGCGCGAACAGCATTCTCTTCTGATTGACCAAAGGTGAATGCTCCATCAAAGCGCCACGTCCCATCAAACCTCGGAACAACCTCAATGGCGTTACCTCGAGGCTTTATCTGCCCTTTTGACTCCAAATGCTGTTCGGAGCTCACACCACGATAGAGCATCAATCATTCCTCATTCATTTCGATCGAACTATAAACGCGAGGTCGCCCCATGCCTACAGAAAACCGCAGGCCAGACATCCGCAGCATCGTTACCGACTCGCTCGTCGGCATGATCGCCTCTGTTACTCGAACCACGCCGCCGGCGAACGAGCCGCTGCCGTCATTCATCCAGGCTCCTGTTGATCGAGCAGTTGACCGCATCAGGTCGTTCCTGCTGCCAGGTGTAACCGTCCAGGCCGCCCGCGCCAACCGCGTCTACGTGGCCGGGCCCATGACTGGCATCGAGGACTTCAACTACCCGGCCTTCAATGCCGTGGCCGACCAGCTGCGCGCCCTGGGCTACGAAGTCGAAAACCCCGCAGACCACGGCGTCGTAGAGGGCGCCCAGTGGGCGGACTACATGGCCTACGACCTCACCCGCCTGGGGCTGTGCGGCGTGATCGCGCTGCTGCCGGGCTGGGAGAAATCGCAAGGCGCCAAGCTGGAAGTCCTGATCGCCGAACGCCTCGGTATGACGGTTGTGAATACCCATGATCTGGTAACGAGGGAGGCTGTATGAGCAATCAATGGAAAATGGTGCCGGTTGAACCGACCGAAACCATGGTGATAAACGGTTTCGAGTCGGAGCCGGACGAGTGCTTTTCCGATGAGGAAGTCTGGGAGCAGTACCAAGAGATGAGCGGCTGCCAGCAAGCGGCGTTCCGCGCGAAACTGTGCTGGGCCGCCATGCTCGCCGCCGCTCCGGAAGCGCCTGTCACCAACGAGCGTTCCGACAAGGACTATGCCATTGAGCACGCCGAGTACATGGCGAAGTCTGCCGATGACGTCCTGGCGAAGTTCCAGTCATATGGCCTGGCCCTCTTGGCCGTAGATGAAGGTGGCGACGACGGCAGAGGCGAGTTGTTCGAAGCGATCGATACCGCCCGCGGCGACCTGCAGGAGTCACTGGTAGATCTGCGCAGCATGGTTTACGAGTTCCGCAAGCGCGCCGCCAAATCCCGATAGGAGTACATCCGTACTCCATCCGAAAAACCTGTAACCCCTCCCCCTTCAAAGTCAGCCGCTATAGCGGCAAGGACGAAGCCATGCCTGAAGAAATCAAATTGATCCAGCCAGCCCCGGTCGTGCGCGATGAATACGGCATGTTCGCTCACCCCGATATGCCCGACTTCGACGAGGGCGACGGTGATAAGTGCAAGGCCTGGGTCGTTGCACAGCACTTGCAGGTGAAGATGGTACAGCTCGAATACCACAGCGACGAAGCGGTCTCTGAGCGCTATTTCGAAGCTGGCGACCCGGACTGCAGTTACTGGGAGCCGGATCGCCCAGAAGGTGAAGGCTGGTTCTGCCTGGCCATCCATGACACTGACGACGGCCCGGTCTGCTGGTGGGCGCGCCGAGAGGTGACACCATGATCGCCCCCCTCTGGTTCGCCTACGTCTTCATCTATCGAGTGCACAGGCCATGAAGCGGTTCTTCCGGCGCAAGGTCGAGGCATGGCTGATCCTGCTGGCAGCAAAGATCTTGATTGATCGCAACGTCCAGCGCGCACCAGTTGTATCCCGCCGCGACAACAACGACATGTGGTACATGGCCGAAAAGCTCGACGCTATTTCCCAGCGCATCAGCAAGAACTACCCCTAATCCCAACCCCCTACATGCCTGCCGGTGAGCGGCGGGCTAACTCATGCTGCCAAGCAAGGAAAGGAGCACCCAATGAAAAGAGAGCTGATCAAAATCAGTGAGTTCCAGCGCCGGCGCTGGGGCGAGAATGGGACGCCTCAGTGCCCCCAGGCGATCCGTAATCACATCCGCAACGGAGCGGTGCCCGGCGAGCAGATCGGGAAACTTTGGTACGTTGATTGGACTGCATTCACCCGCTCGGACGGCAACGACCTGGTGGCGATGGTATTGAAAGGAGCTGCATGATGGTCCCTCGGCCGCGCAACAAGGCGAACAAGAACCTACCGCAAAATCTGTACTTCGACGCGCGCCGGTTGACATATCGCTATCGCCGCCCAACGGACGGCAAGTGGTTCCAGTTCGGCAGCGACCGCATCAAAGCGATCGATGCTGCAAAACAACTGAACCTGGAGTTCATGCGCGGAGCTGACTTGGTCGGTGCCGTGCTCTCCGCATCGTCAGAGTCGTTCGCCACATTCCTCGATACTTACGAGCGAGAGGTGCTCCCCCCACGCGAGCTGGCAAAAGGAACCCTAGGGCTTTATGCCGTGCACTTCCGCCGATTCCGGAAACAGTTCGAAGGCAAAGCTGTCGATCAGATCACGATCCGCATAATCGCGGAAATGCTGGACGCCATTACGCCGCGATCGGCGAACCAGTCCAGGGCACTGCTGATCGACATTTTCAACCACGCAGCAGCCAAAGGCCTGTGCCCGGATAACCCAGCGGCCAGCACCATCAATCGGATCGAGAAGAAACAACGCAAGCGGCACACCACAGAGGGGCTGAAAGCAATCAGGGAGAAGTCGCCAGCCTGGCTACAGAATGCAATCGACCTGGCCCTAATTACCGCTCAACGCCGCACCGACATCCTGGATATGCGCTTCGACGGAGTTCGAGAGGGCTTTCTGTATGTGGTCCAAAAGAAAACAGCGAAGGCCAGCGATGCCGCCTGGATACGCTTTCGGGTGACGCCGGAGCTTCAAGCGGTCATCAGTCGGTGCCGCGACGATGTCGTCTCGCCGTACTTGGTGCACCGAAAACCAGATCGGCTTAAGCAGAAGCAGGCACAGACTAAGGACCACTGGACGAAGGTTGAAGAGAGGTATTTGACGCGGGCATTCAAGGAGGCCAGAGAGGCTGCGAACTGCTACGCGGGATGGAAGGAGGAGGAGATGCCAGGCTTCCATGAAGTGCGGGCGCTGTCGCTGCACTTGTACAAGAAAGCAGGAAAGGATGGGCAGAAGATCGCAGGCCATGCGAGCCAGGGCATGACCAAGAACTACCAGCGAGACCACGAGGAAATCATCTGGTCCGAGGCTGTTCCAGACCTAAATATCAGCGAAATCACCGGGTAGTTTTGCGCCAGTTTTGCGCGGGTTTTGCGCAGGCACAAAAAAGCCGATCTATCTGATCGGCTCAAGTGTCTGATTTTACTCAGGAATAATGGTCGGGACGGAGTGATTCGAACACTCGACCCCTAGCACCCCATGCTAGTGCGCTACCGGACTGCGCTACGCCCCGACTAGGCGTGTTACTGGGTTTGCTTCGTAACGAAGCGATCCGGAATATACCGCAAGCTTTTGAAATGTGGAAGTATTTTAAAAGCTTGTATCACTTCTTCAACACCACCAGCACATCTTCGAGTTCGGAGATCATCTGGCGGATCATTTGCTTGTATTGGGTGGTGTCGTCTTTGGCTTCATCACCGGACATACGCTGGCGCGCGCCGCTGATGGTGAACCCCTGGTCGTACAGCAACGCACGGATCTGTCGGATCATCAGCACATCCTGGCGCTGATAATACCGACGGTTCCCGGTGCGTTTGACGGGGTTGAGTTGAGGAAACTCCTGCTCCCAATAGCGCAGCACGTGCGGCTTGACCGCACAGAGCTCGCTGACTTCACCAATGGTGAAGTAGCGTTTGCCTGGGATGACGGGTAGCTCGTCGTTATGACTTGGTTCCAGCATAAGCCTCAACTCGGGCCTTCAACTTCTGCCCTGGACGAAAGGTGACCACACGGCGAGCCGTGATCGGGATTTCTTCTCCCGTTTTTGGATTGCGGCCAGGCCGCTGGCGTTTGTCCCGCAGGTCAAAATTACCGAAACCGGACAATTTGACCTGTTCGTTGTCTTCCAGAGCGTGCCGAATTTCTTCAAAGAACAGCTCGACCAATTCCTTGGCTTCGCGTTTGTTCAGACCCAACTCTTCGTACAGACGTTCCGCCATCTCAGCTTTCGTCAAAGCCCCCATACGTCACTTCCTTAACGTGGCGTTCAACCTTTGTTCGAGCGAGGTGAGGATATTTTGTGTCGTGGTATTCACCTCATCGTCATTAAGAGTGCGCGATGGATGCTGCCAGGTCAAGCCAACTGCAAGGCTTTTTCTATGCGGATCAATGCCTTTACCCTGATAGACGTCAAATAGCCTGAGGTCTGTCAGCCATTCCCCTGCATTTTCACGGATTACGTCCAGAACGGCAGTGGCGGCCACTTCACGGTCGGCGATCAGCGCGAGGTCACGACGCACTTCAGGGAAGCGCGACAACTCGCTGAATTTAGGCATCTTGCCCGACGCCACTTCAGCCAGGACCAGCTCAAAAACAAAGACCGGACGGTCCAGGCCCAATGTTTTCGACAGCTCAGGGTGGATAGCACCGACAAAACCCACCAAACGCCCTTCGCGCTCGATACGTGCAGTCTGGCCCGGGTGCAATGCCGGGTGGCTACCAGGCACAAACGTGAAATCATCCAGTGCACCGGCAAAGCCCAGCACCGCTTCCACATCGGCTTTAACGTCGAAGAAGTCCACGCCATCGCGGCCCTGTGCCCAGCCTTCTGGCAGGCGGCTACCGCAGACAACACCCGCCAGCATCGGCTCTTGCTTGAGGCCGTCGAGTTGACCGACAAAACGCAGGCCGCTTTCGAACATGCGCACGCGGTCTTGCTGACGGTTCAAGTTGTGGGACAACGCTTTCACCAAGCCTGGCCACAGCGACGAACGCATGGCAGCCATGTCATTGGAGATCGGGTTGGCCAACAGCAACGGTTCGACGCCTGGGTTGAACAGCTCAAACTGCTTTGGATCGATGAAGCTATAAGTCACCGCTTCCTGGTAGCCACGGGCAACCAGCAGGCGACGCAACTCTGGCAGGTGCGCACGCGCCTCGGCCTTGGGTTGCGGTGCCAGACGCGCTTGCGGGTAACGAACCGGCAGGCGGTTGTAGCCGTACAGGCGGGCCAGCTCTTCGATCAGGTCGACTTCCAGGCTGATGTCGAAACGATGGCTTGGCACTTCTACGTGCCACTGCCCTTCCCCACCGGCGGAAATACCCAGGCCGAGTGCGGACAGCAGTTGCTCGATTTGCGCAGGTTCAATCACCAGGCCAAGCATTTGCTCGACGCTTTTGGCGCGCAGGGTGATCGGTGCAATCGACGGCAGGAACTGCTCGTTGACGGTCTCGGTGATCGGGCCGGCTTCGCCGCCGGTGATTTCCAGCAGCAGGCCGGTGGCGCGCTCCATGGCTTCACGGGCCAGTTTCCAGTCCACGCCACGCTCGTAGCGGTGCGACGCATCGGTGTGCAGGCCGTAGGAACGCGCCTTGCCAGCGATGGCGATCTGGTCGAAGAATGCGCTCTCAAGGAAAATATCGCGGGTGGTTTCGGACACGCCGCTGTGCTCGCCACCCATCACGCCGGCAATCGCCAGGGCGCGGGAATGGTCGGCAATGACCAGGGTGTCGGCGCGCAGGCTGACTTCCTGGCCGTCGAGCAATACCAGCTTCTCGCCTTCTTCGGCCATGCGCACACGGATGCCGCCATTGATTTCGGCAAGATCGAAGGCGTGCAGCGGTTGGCCCAGCTCCAGCATCACGTAGTTGGTGATGTCCACGGCGGCATCGATGCTGCGCACGTCGGCGCGACGCAGGCGCTCAACCATCCACAGCGGGGTTGGCTTGGACAGGTCGACGTTGCGGATCACACGACCCAGGTAACGTGGGCAGGCGTTTGGCGCCAGTACGTCGACAGGGCGCACTTCGTCGTGGACTGCAGCGACTGCGGCCACCACCGGGCGGGTGACCGGGGCGTTGTACAGCGCGCCCACTTCACGGGCCAGACCGGCGAGGGACAGGCAGTCACCCCGGTTCGGGGTCAGGTCGACCTCGATGCTGGCGTCTTCCAGTTCCAGGTAAACGCGAATGTCCTGACCCACTGGCGCATCGGCCGGCAGTTCCATCAGGCCATCGTTGCCCTCGCCGACTTGCAGCTCGGCCTGGGAACACAGCATGCCGTTGGACTCAACGCCACGCAGCTTGGCTTTCTTGATCTTGAAGTCGCCCGGCAGTTCGGCGCCGATCATGGCAAACGGAATCTTCAGGCCCGGGCGCACGTTTGGCGCTCCGCACACGACCTGGAAGGTTTCCACGCCATTGCTGACCTGGCACACACGCAGCTTGTCGGCATCGGGGTGCTGCTCGGTGCTCAGCACCTCGCCCACCACCACGCCGGTGAAAACACCGGCGGCCGGCGTTACGCTATCGACCTCAAGGCCGGCCATCGACAGACGAGCAACCAGCTCGTCGCGATCTACCTGCGGGCTTACCCAGCCACGCAGCCATTGTTCACTGAATTTCATCCTGCTCTCCTAAAGATTCGTTACGACTAGCGAAATTGCGCGAGGAACCGCAAGTCGTTGTCGAAGAACAGACGCAAGTCGTTCACGCCGTAACGCAGCATGGCCAGGCGCTCAACGCCCATGCCGAAGGCAAAGCCCGAGAACTCTTCCGGGTCGATCCCGGACATGCGCAGCACGTTAGGGTGAACCATGCCGCAGCCCATCACTTCCAGCCAGCCGGTCTGCTTGCAGACGCGGCAGCCTTTGCCGCTGCACATCACGCATTCCATGTCGACTTCAGCGGATGGCTCGGTGAACGGGAAGAACGATGGACGGAAACGCACCGCCAGCTCTTTCTCGAAGAACACCCGCAGGAACTCTTCGATGGTGCCTTTGAGGTCGGCGAAATTGATGTCGCGATCGACCAGCAGGCCTTCGACCTGGTGGAACATCGGCGAGTGGGTGATATCAGAGTCGCTGCGGTACACACGGCCTGGGCAGACGATGCGGATCGGCGGCTTGTTTGCTTCCATGGTGCGGACCTGTACCGGCGAGGTATGGGTGCGCAACAGCATGTTCGCGTTGAAATAGAAGGTGTCGTGCATCGACCGGGCCGGGTGATGGCCTGGGATGTTGAGCGCCTCGAAGTTGTGATAGTCGTCTTCGACCTCAGGACCTTCGGCAATGCCGTAGCCGATGTGGGTAAAAAACTGCTCGATACGCTCCAGAGTCCGGGTAATCGGATGCAGACCGCCCGAGGCCTGGCCACGACCAGGCAAAGTTACGTCAATGGACTCGGCGGCGAGCTTGGCCGCAAGATCGGCCTCCTCGAGCGACGCCTTGCGCGCATTGAGCACCTCGGTGACACGCTCCTTGGCGACGTTGATCAGCGCGCCGACTTGCGGACGCTCTTCAGCCGGCAAATTCCCCAGGGTCTTCATCACCTGAGTCAATTCACCTTTTTTGCCAAGGTAGTGAACCCGGATTTGCTCCAGGGCATTTACATCTTCAGCGCTATGCACAGCCTCAAGAGCTTGGGCAACGAGCGCATCCAGGTTTTCCATGTACAGACTCCAGATACAAAATAGGGGAAGAGCTTGAAGGCTCTTCCCCTATTTATGACGTTTACCACCTTGGGCTACAGGAGCAGCCCAAGGTGACTGTCGGGGGTACTTAAGCCAAGGTGGCTTTAGCTTTCTCGACAATCGCAGCAAACACCGCTTTTTCGTTCACGGCCAGTTCAGCCAGAACCTTACGGTCGATTTCGATGGACGCTTTTTTCAGGCCAGCGATGAAACGGCTGTAGGACAGACCGTTAACACGTGCACCAGCATTGATACGAGCGATCCACAGAGCGCGGAACTGACGTTTTTTCTGACGACGGTCGCGGTAGGCGTATTGGCCTGCCTTGATTACCGCTTGCTTGGCAACACGGAATACGCGTGAACGCGCGCCGTAGTAGCCTTTAGCAAGTTTCAGAATTTTTTTGTGACGCTTACGGGCAATGACGCCACGCTTTACACGAGCCATGAGTTATTCCTCTATTCTTGACTAAAATTAACGAAGGCGCAGCATGCGCTCGACTTTTGCCACGTCAGACGGATGCAGCAAGCTGCTACCGCGCAGTTGACGCTTACGCTTGGTCGACATTTTGGTCAGAATGTGGCTCTTGAAAGCGTGCTTGTGCTTGATACCGTTAGCAGTTTTCAGAAACCGCTTAGCAGCACCACTTTTAGTTTTCATCTTTGGCATGTTCGGTACTCCGCATTCAGTTGATAAACATAATCAGAAGGCCTGCCGTGCCCTGTTGATTACTTCTTCTTTTTCGGGGCGATGACCATAATAAGCTGGCGTCCTTCCATCTTAGGATGCTGTTCGACCGAACCGTACTCGAGCAAGTCAGCTTCAACCCGCTTGAGGAGTTCCATCCCCAGCTCCTGGTGGGCCATCTCACGGCCGCGGAATCGCAAGGATACCTTGGCCCTGTCCCCATCACTCAGGAAACGTACCAGGTTGCGCAGTTTTACCTGGTAATCCCCTTCCTCCGTCCCTGGACGAAACTTGATTTCTTTTACTTGAATCTGCTTCTGGTTCTTCTTCGCTGCGGCAACCTGTTTCTTCTTCTCGAAGATCGATTTGCCGTAGTCCATCACCCGACAAACAGGTGGGATTGCATCGGCGGAGATTTCCACCAGGTCCAATTTGGACTCTTCAGCAATACGAAGCGCTTCATCAATCGAGACGATGCCAATCTGCTCGCCGTCAGCGCCAATTAACCGAACCTCGCGTGCCGAGATATTCTCGTTGATCGGGGCTTTCGGTGCAGCTCGTTTATCTTGTCTCATTTCACGCTTAATAATAATTACTCCGAATCTGGGCGACCACGCCGGGAAACCGCTTGCGCGAGGAACTCAGCGAACTGGGCGACGGGCATCGAGCCCAGGTCAGCACCTTCACGAGTACGCACAGCGACAGTCTGCATCTCGACTTCCCGATCTCCGATAACCAAAAGATAGGGAACCTTGAGCAAAGTATGCTCGCGGATTTTAAAGCCGATCTTTTCATTTCTCAAGTCGGACTTGGCACGAAATCCGCTTTCGTTGAGAGTTTTTTCAACTTCAGCGGCAAAATCGGCCTGTTTATCAGTGATATTCATGATCACTGCCTGGGTCGGAGCCAGCCACGCAGGGAATGCACCCTCGTAGTGCTCGATCAGGATACCGACGAACCGTTCGAACGAGCCGAGGATCGCCCGGTGCAGCATAACCGGGTGCTTGCGGCTGTTATCTTCGGAGACGTATTCGGCTCCCAAACGGATCGGCAGGTTAAAATCGAGCTGCAGGGTACCACACTGCCAGACGCGACCAAGGCAATCTTTCAGCGAGAACTCGATCTTCGGACCGTAGAAGGCGCCCTCACCCGGCTGCAGATCGTACGCAAGGCCCGCGCTATCTAGCGCAGCGGCCAGTGCAGATTCAGCGCGATCCCACAGTTCGTCGGAACCAACACGTTTTTCCGGACGAGTGGACAGTTTCATTTCGACTTCGGTGAAACCGAAATCGCGATAAACATCCATGGTCAGCTTGATGAACGCGGCGGATTCAGCCTGCATCTGCTCTTCGGTGCAGAAGATGTGGGCGTCGTCCTGGGTGAAGCCACGCACACGCATGATGCCGTGCAGCGCACCCGACGGTTCGTTACGGTGGCAGGCACCGAACTCGGCCAGGCGCATCGGCAACTCGCGGTAGCTCTTCAGGCCCTGGTTGAACACCTGCACGTGGCATGGGCAGTTCATTGGCTTGATGGCGTAGTCGCGGTTTTCCGACTGCGTGGTGAACATGTTGTCGGCGTAGTTGGCCCAGTGCCCGGATTTCTCCCACAGGCTGCGGTCAACAACCTGAGGCGTCTTGATCTCCAGGTAGCCGTTGTCACGCTGAACCTTGCGCATGTACTGCTCGAGCACCTGGTACAGGGTCCAGCCGTTCGGGTGCCAGAACACCATGCCCGGCGCTTCTTCCTGGAGGTGAAACAGGTTCAGGCGCTTGCCGATTTTGCGGTGATCGCGCTTTTCAGCTTCTTCGATGCGCTGGATGTAGGCCGCCAGTTGCTTCTTGTCAGCCCAGGCCGTGCCGTAGATCCGCTGCAATTGTTCGTTCTTCGCATCACCGCGCCAGTAGGCACCGGACAGCTTGGTCAGCTTGAACGACTTGAGGAAGCGTGTGTTCGGCACGTGCGGACCACGGCACATGTCGACATATTCTTCGTGGTAATACAGGCCCATGGCCTGTTCGTCCGGCATGTCTTCCACCAGACGCAGCTTGTAGTCTTCGCCACGGGCGGTGAACACGTCGATCACTTCGGCGCGCGGCGTGACCTTCTTGATCACGTCGTAATCTTTTTCGATCAGCGCGTGCATGCGCGCTTCGATAGCGGCCAGGTCGTCCGGAGTGAAAGGACGCTCATAGGCGATATCGTAGTAAAAGCCTTCGTCAATGACCGGGCCGATCACCATTTTTGCCGTTGGGTACAGCTGCTTGACCGCATGGCCAATCAGGTGCGCGCAAGAGTGGCGAATGATCTCCAGCCCCTCTTGATCCTTGGGCGTGATGATTTGCAGGCTGGCATCACCAGTGATCAGGTCGCTGGCGTCAACCAGCTTGCCGTCGACCTTGCCGGCCACGGTGGCCTTGGCAAGACCTGCACCAATGGATGCGGCGACCTCGGCTACGGAAACCGAATGATCGAATGAACGTTGACTGCCGTCGGGAAGAGTAATAGTTGGCATGGCGCCTCCTCTCCTAGTGGTGACCCCTACCAAAGGTCACGTGGGTTGGGATGAGCCAGTACAAGATCCAACACCAGGCCGTTCAATGATGAACGCCTGCCTTACAGCGGCAGGAGCCTTTCGGCCAACCGATAATCGAACCAGAGTGACTGGAGTGAACTCAAAAAACATGGCAAGGCGGCAATGGGCGCGCCTGGAAATAGCCAAGCAGAGGATGCTAGCACAGATGAACGGTCATCGCGCCTGCCGCGCCTGATGAAACATAAAATCCCGTGTTTGATGCCTGTAAAAGTGAACTTGAGCTGTACGAAAGCCCTCAAACCCGCTGAGAATCGCTGTTTGCCCACGAATCAAAGGAGCACTTCATGATGCGCTTTACCTCGACCCTCGCTCTCGCCGCTTCCCTGGCTTTCTTGTCTGTTGGCGCGCACGCCGCCGCCCCTTCGAACTGGCCTGAAGGTGCCCGTGACAACTTCATCAAGGATTGCAGCTCGGCAGCCCAACAAAACGTGGACGCCAAAACCGCCAAAAGCCATTGCGAATGTGGCGCGGACAAGATCAATGCCGAATTGAGCACCGCTGAAATCAAAGAGCTCATGACTAACCCGAACTCCAGCCCCGAGCTAAAAAACAAAGCTGTCGCGGCTATTTCGTCCTGCAAAGTCGTGAAGAAAAAATAACAACGACCACTGATCAGACGGCCATTTGACTGAAAAAACAGCCTGAAAACTGCCATTTCGCACAAATTACGCAGCTTTTACGGCTTTTTTTAACAGCTGGTATTTCGCTGCAAAGCCCCGTAGATCGGGGCTTTCAGCCAACCAAGGCACTAAACGCAACGCTATTGATTAGCAAACAATGCCTTGGGGGGGCTTACAAGCCGAACATTTCGACTATGATACCCCGGTGTGCCCAGTTGGCCTGAGCAGCACAGCACTACTGAAAATATATGTTTCTTGGAGATACACCATGTCTAATCGCCAAACCGGCACCGTTAAATGGTTCAACGATGAAAAAGGCTTCGGCTTCATCACTCCTCAAGGTGGCGGTGACGACCTGTTCGTACACTTCAAAGCTATCGAAAGCGACGGTTTCAAAAGCCTGAAAGAAGGCCAAACCGTTTCCTTCGTGGCTGAGAAAGGCCAAAAGGGTATGCAAGCTGCACAGGTTCGCGGCGAGTAATTCTCCGCTGAGCTAAAAAAAACCCCGTCCATGTGACGGGGTTTTTTATGGGCGCTGCAAAAGCCGGGAGGCGATCAGCCGCAGTTGACCCGCGTGATCACCAGGTTGTCGTCGGTGTTCAGGTTCAGACGGTCGGAGCGGTATTCCAGGGTGATCATGTCGTTAGGCTTGAGGATACGTGCGTTCTGCGCGCCGGCACGGGTACGCGCCTGCTCCAGCAGTTGAGGCGAGGCTTTCTGGCCGATAGCGAATTCGGCAGCCTTCGACTCGCAGCGAGTGTGACCTGCATCGGCAACGGCGGCATCTTTGCCCGGCTCAGGGGCACCCGGGGTGCTGCAACCCGCCAACGCGAGTGCTGCCAACAAAGTACCGAATGATGCGAGCTTCCAAGGCATGAAGCCTCCTATGAAAAAAATGGACAGAGATCGTGCGACAGCGATCTGGCGGTTTGGTTTCAAGACGTAAATCGCCTAAGAGCAAGTCTGCCTGACTCAAGGCGAGCATTCGCCGGATCAATCGTCACCAGATATGAACGAATTCAGTAGATATCGATGTAGTCAAACGGCGGCTTCGGCCAGTTCTGCTGGAGCGCGTTGAAAATCTGCCGGACCCAGACTTCATCGCTGGCCGCGACGTTACCGACATAACCCGAGCCTTTGGCCCAGGTCTCGAGGCGAAACAGCAGGCCGTCGATGTCGACTCCGCCTACGGCCTTCCCGGAAGAAATAAACGCGATACCGCCCTTGGTCACCCGCAACTGGGTGTGCTCGTCGTCACTGGCACTCGCGAGCAACTGGCGCACGGCTTCCAGCGTGAGGTTCTCGGGGTTGTTCAAATCGATCTGCACCTGGTGTCCCCGGCAATTGAATGGGGTAACAGTGTCGCACAGCATCGGCCTCATCCCGAAACGTCTCATGCCTAAGTAGCACTGCCAAACCCTACGCAAAAATGGTTAACTGCCCCGGTTAGAACCGCGTTCCAGCGCATTGCCCAGCCTTCCCGCCCCGTGAGCCCCGACCATGAGTACCGTAACCCTCCAAGCCGACATCAAAGCCAAGTGGCCTCAAGGACAAAGCTCCTACAGCCCCGGAAGCCCGGAGGAGTTGGCCATCATCGGAATCGACCTGCTGGTCAAGGAGCTCGGCACTCAGGCCGCACAGGCGTTCATCGGCCAGGTATTCGAGAAATACCCGGCCGACCACATGGGCGCTCATAACCCCGAGCGCGAATAAGACCCGGCCGGCGAGCGCCGACCGGCAAACACCTTACTTCAGACGGGCCAGGCGCTCGGTCAACAGATCGAAGAAGCCCTGGGCGTCGCCGTTCTCAACCCAGAATGCGTTCTTCGGCTGCTTGAGGCCGTCATACCAGTCGACGACGGTCTGGCCGAAGGTCGGGCCTTCGCGGCTGTCGATCACCACGTTGACTTCACGGCCGCTGAACAGGGAAGGCTTGAGCAGGTAGGCAATCACGGTAGCGTCATGCACCGGGCCACCCGGGATGCCGTAGTGCTCCATGTCGCCCTTGACGTATTCATTGAGAATATCGCCCACCACCTTGCTCGCATTGTTCTTGATGTCGGCAATCTGTTTCAGGCGCGCGTCACTGGTCAGCACCTTGTGGGTCACGTCCAGCGGCAGGTAAGTCAGCTTGACGCCACTTTTGAGCACAATTTCAGCCGCGACAGGGTCCGCGAACAGATTGAACTCAGCCACCGGGGTGATATTGCCGCCATTAAAATGCGCCCCGCCCATCACCACCACTTCCTTGATGCCTTGGGTGATCTCCGGCGCCTGGGTCAACGCCAGTGCCAGGTTGGTCTGCGGGCCGAGCATGGCGATGGTGATGCTGTGAGGCTTGGCGGTGCTCAAGGTCTTGATCAGGTAGTCAACGGCATTGCCTTCGGCCAGGCCTTTTTTCGGCTCATGCACGGCAACCCCGGAAATACCTTCCTTGCCATGGATATTCTCCGCATAGATAGGCGTGCGCAGCATGGGTTTTGGCGCGCCGGCGTACACCGGGATGTCTTCGCGCCCTGCCCACTCGCGGGCCAGGCGCGCGTTGCGGGAGGTCTTGTCGAGGCGCACGTTACCGGCGACGGTGGTCAGCGCACGAATGCTCAGCTCCTGCGGGGACGCCATGGCAAACAGCAACGCCACGACGTCATCGGCGCCTGGGTCGGTGTCGATGATCAGGTCGATTTTTTCCGCCGCGTGGGCGCTGGCTGCGGTGAGTGCGGACAAAAGCAGGACACTCCGAAATAGATTCTTCAGGGCTGGGAGACCACGTTGCATGAAACACTCCTTGTCGTAGGGAAACTCTAGAAGGTAACGCCGGACACCAGCGCGATATTGCAATACGGCTGGCACTCGCCCGTGCGCACCACGGCGCGGGCCTTGCGGCTGAGCTGCTTGAATTCTTCATGGCTGACCAAACGGCGCTCGCCCAAGGCGGCCTGTTCGGTCAACACATTCAGTGGCGTCAGCGCAGGTGGCTGCTTGAGCAGGATTTCCTCGGCCAGCACGTGGCTTTCTACCTGCATCTCGCTGAGCACAATGCGCAAGGTGCTGATGAAATCCGGAATGCCTTGCGTGAGCGCCAGGTCGATCAACTCGACGCCTGGCGGCACTGGCAGGCCGGCATCACCGATCACCAGGATGTCACCGTGGCCGAGGGATGCGATCACGCGCGACAGCGCGATATTGAGCAATGGTGTCTTTTTCATGAGGGCATAAAACCTTGTACGTCCTGCAGCGTAGGAATAGAGGGTTGCGCACCCGCCCGCGTGACCGACAGCGCGGCAGCCACCTGGCCAAACCGGATAGCCTCGGCTTCACTTTTGCCATTGGCCAGCGCCGCGGCAAAACCACCAACAAAGGTGTCACCGGCAGCCGTGGTGTCCACCGCCTTGACCTTGGGCGCCTGCAAGTGCTCGAAACCTTTGCCATCGGCAAACAACGCGCCCTGACTGCCAAGGGTAATAATGACCTTGCCGGCACCCGCCTTGAGCAGCAGCGTTGCGGCAGCCTTGGCGCCGTCGAGTGAATCGACCGTCACACCACTCAAGGCGCTGGCCTCGCTTTCGTTGGGGATCAAATAATCGATCGAGGCATACCATTCCTCTGGCAGCGGGCCACTGGCCGGTGCCGGATTGAGGATCACGGTCTTGCCCAATTCACGACCGCGCTTGAGCGCCTGGCCAACCGTGTTCATCGGCACTTCCAACTGGCAGACAATGACATCTGCTGCCTGCAGTACCGCGTCAGCCGCCTGCAACGACGCGGGCGTGAGCTCACCGTTGCTGCCAGCCACGATCACAATCGCGTTCTGGCTGCTGTCATCCACCACAATCAACGCCACGCCGCTGGAGCCATCCACCGTGCTGACGGCCTGGCAATCGATGCCCTCCACCAGCAGCGCATCACGCAATTGCGCGCCGTAGGCATCCGTGCCCACACAGCCGATCATCGCCACCTCAGCGCCAAGGCGCGCAGAGGCTACCGCCTGGTTGGCACCCTTACCGCCCGGCACGGTGGAAAACGTCTGGCCGATCAGGGTTTCACCGGCGCGCGGCAAGCGACTGGCGCGGGTGACCAGGTCCATGTTCAAGCTGCCTATTACCACTACTTTTGCTGGCATACATCAGTACTCATCAATTCGGTTCAGCGGTATTGGGCGAACACACCGGCAAACGGCGCCGTCGACTCACGCAAAACAATGCTCGGCGTCACGATGCGCTGATCGATCGGCAGTTGGGGTGTTGCAATTCGTCGCAGTAAAAGCTCGGCCGCCGTCTCGCCCAGTTGCACGATCGACTGCCCGACCGTCGTCAGCGCCGGGTACACGTAGCGACCCATTTGAATATCGTCAAAACCAATCACCGACAGCTCGCCAGGCACACGGATATTGCGTTCGGCGGCTGCACGCAACACGCCGAAACCAATCATATCGTTACTGGCGAAAATCGCGCTGGGTGGGTTTTCCGACAGCAGCTGTACCGCCGCGGCATAACCACCGGTGCTGGTGAAATCGCTTTCCTGGGTGCGATTGGCTGGCACTTCCACGCCCGCCTCACGCAGCGCGCGGTGATAGCCGGCAAGACGCATTTGCGCCACGCGGGTATGACTGGGGCCGCCAATGCAGGCGATGTCGCGGTGACCAAGCTCCAGCAAATGCCGGGTTGCCAGGTAGGCACCCTGCTCATGATCGATGCGCACCAGGTCGACATCAATGCCGTCCAGTGCTCGGTCGACAATTACCATGGGGGTGCGCACCGCGCTCAAGCCTGCGGCAAGGCCACTGTCATCGCCGCCCACCGAGGTCACGATCAGGCCGTCGATGCGCTTTTCCAGCAACACGCGCAGATAGCTGCGCTGCTTTTCGGCGTTATCGTCGGAGTTGCAGAGGATCACGCAATAGCCATTACGCTCGCAGTAATCCTCGATACCCCGCGCCAGCTCGGCAAAATACGGGTTAAGGCTGTTGGGCACCAGCAGGCCGATGGTCGCAGTGGTCTTGGCCTTGAGCGAGCGCGCGACGGCACTCGGCACGTAGTCCAGTTGCTTGATCGCCGCTTCCACCTTGATGCGCACAGGCTCGCTGACCGGCCGCGTCTTGTTCACCACATGGGACACAGTGGTGTAGGAAATACCTGCAAGCGCGGCCACATCCTTGATCGTTGCCATGGTTCAGCCCCGCCGACTGGCGCGCTGGCTGCGGTAGGTGTCGAGGACCACGGCAATCACGATCACGGCGCCGGTAATGATGCGTTTGGTTGGCTCTGTCGCACCGATCTGCGCAAGGCCGGCGGCCAGTACCGAAATAATCAGCACACCGAAGAAGGTGCTGATAACCGAACCGCGCCCACCCATCAGGCTGGTGCCGCCGATCACTACGGCGGCGATCACTTGCAGCTCCAGGCCGGAGCCGGCATTCGGGTCCGCCGCTTCCAGGCGGGAAATCTGGAACAATGCCGCCACCCCGGCCAGCAGGCCCATCAGGCTGAACACCAGGATCTTGTAGGGCTTGGGGTTGATGCCGGCCAGGCGCACGGCTTCTTCGTTGGTGCCGATGCCGATCAGGTAGCGACCGAATACAGTACGGGTCAACACCAACTGAGCGGCGATGATCACCAACAGGGCAATGATGAACGACGGCGAAATCCCGAAAGCCACCGGGTTCGACAGCCAGGCATAGGAGTCACCGATATAGGCGGTGCGCGAGCCGGTCATCTGGTAGGCCACGCCACGCGCCATTTCCAGCACGCCAAGGGACACGATAAACGACGGAATGCGCCATGCCACGGTAATCGAACCCGTAATGGTGCCCGCCAACGCAGCGCAGCCCATGCCCAGCAATGCGGCTGGCAACACGCTCCAGCCCCAGCCCAGAATCGCCACACTGACCGCCGAAGCGGCCAGTGCCAGCACCGAGCCCACCGACAGATCAATGCCGCCGATGATCAGGATGAACGTCATGCCCACCGCCAGCACCATCAGGTCCGGGATCTGGTTGGCCAGGGTGCTGAAGGTGTCATAGGACAGGAAGTGGTCGCTGAGCACCGAGAACAGCGCAATCATCGCGAGCAAGGCGCCGGCCAGCCCCAGGTAGGTGCCCAGGCCGTAGAAGTTGCCGCCGGTTTTGCCCGGGGAAGAAGTGATTTTCATGGTGTTTCCCTAAGCACTGCGTCGTTGAGCAGCGCGTCACGTTTTTGATAGCCGGCAAAGGCGGCGGCGAGCAATTCGTCCTGGGTCCAGCTGTCGCGCTCGAAGGTCTCGATCAAGCGCCCGGCAGACAGCACACCGATGCGATCGCAGATCAGCATCAGTTCGCGCAGGTCACTCGATACCACCACCAGCGCTTTGCCCTGGCGCGTCAATTCGCCGAGCAAGGCATAAATGTCGAACTTGGCGCCGACGTCGATACCGCGAGTCGGCTCATCGAACAGCATTACCGCGCAGTCGCGCTCCAGCCAACGGCCAATCACGACCTTCTGCTGGTTGCCGCCCGACAACTCGGACACCAACTGCGCCGGGCTGGAGCTGCGGATGCGCATGGCATCGATCTGGCGCTTGGCCAAGGCAGTTTCGTCGCGGCTGTTGACCACGCCGCCACCGGAGATTTCCGGCATGTTGCCCAAGGCAATGTTGGCGCTGATGGATTGGGTCAGCAGCAGGCCTTCGCCCTTGCGGTCTTCGGTGATCAGCGCGATGCCATGGCCCACTGCGTCCACCGGCGAGCGAATGCTCACCACTTGGGCTGGCGAACCCAGGGCCACGGTGCCGCTGTCGGCCAGGTCGGCACCGAAAATAAGACGCAGCAATTCAGTGCGGCCGGCGCCGATCAGGCCTGAAATGCCATAGATCTCACCGGCACGCACCTCAAAGGACACATCGCGAACCTTGTCCGAGCGGGTCAAGCCTTTGACCGTCAGCGCCGGGCCGCCAATGGTGCGTGGCCCCAGGTCGATCTGCTCACCCAGCTCGCGGCCGACCATCAAGGTCACCAGCTGCTCACTGTTGTAATTGGCCATCGGCTCGACGCAGACCAGCTTGCCGTCACGCAGTACTGCAATGCGCTGGGCAACACGGGCGAGCTCTTCAAGCCGGTGTGAAATATAAATGATCGCCACGCCCCGAGCCTGCAGGCGGGTGATTTGTTCAAAGAGCATCTCGACTTCACGGGCCGTGAGCATGGCGGTCGGTTCGTCGAGGATCAGTACATGGCAGTCGCCGATCAGGTTGCGGGCGATCTCGACCATCTGCTGATGGCCAATGCCCAGCGTCCCCACCAGGGTGTCCGGGTCGATCGCATCCAGGCCGACCTGGGCCATGGCTTCGATCGCAGCTTTACGCAGTTGCTTGCGGTTGATCCAGCCACAGTTGCGGGGCAGGTTGTCCAGGAACAGGTTTTCGGCCACGGTCAGGGTCGGCAGCAGGTTGAGTTCCTGCATGACCATGCGCACGCCCAGCTCTTCAGCCTGGGTGCGGCTGCCGGGACGGTAATCCTGGCCATTGAACTGCATGTGCCCGGTGGTCGGCGTGACCAGCCCGCCGATGATTTTCGACAAGGTGCTTTTACCTGCGCCATTCTCACCGGTCAGCGCCAGCACTTCCCCGCGATTGAGCGTCAGGGTGATGTCGGACAGTACCGGTTGGGCATAGGTCTTGCCGATACCGCTGACCGAGAGGACAGCGTTCGGGGCGGAAGATGACATAGGAAAATCTCCAGGCGCCCGCTCAGGACGAGCGGGCGCTGTTGGGTGCTGCCAGGATTACTTCTTGAGGACGAGTTCGACCGGGGTTTCGATCACGCCGTCTTTGGCATCGACTTTTTCACCCTTGACCAGCTTGAGCGCGTTCTGGATACCGAACACCGCTTGCTGGGCCGCGGCCTGGTCGGCGGTCGCGAGTACGCGGCCGTCTTGCAACATAGGCTTGATGGCTTCGATATTGTCGTAGCCAACCACCAATACCTTGCCGGCCTTGCCTGCCGCACGTACGGCGGAGACAGCGCCCAGGGCCATGTTGTCGTTACCCGCCAACAGCGCCTTGAGGTCCGGGTATTCGCTCAGCATGGCGGACGCCACTTTCTGGCCCTGGTCGATTTCCCAGTTACCCGATTGGGTGGAAACAATCTTCATGCCTGCCGCGTCCATCGCATCCTTGTAGCCTGCGGTGCGCTGCTGGGCATTGGTGGTGGTCGGCACGCCTTCGATGATGCCGACCTTGTCACCTGCCTTCAGTTGCTTGGCCAGGTAGTCACCCACCAGCTTGGAGCCTTTGCGGTTGTCCGGACCTACGAACGGGATATCGAGGTTTTTGCTTTTGAGCACGTCCGGGTCAAGGCGGTTGTCGATGTTGACGACCTTGATGCCGGCATCGGAGGCTTTCTTCAACACGGTGACCAGTGCCTTGGAGTCAGCCGGCGCGATCACGATGGCGTTTACTTTGGCGAGGATCATCTGGTTGACGATATCGATCTGCGCGCTGGTGTCGGTTTCGTTCTTGATCCCGTTGGTGATCATGTCGAAATCGGCAGCGTGTTCTTTCTGATAAGTCTTGGCGCCGTCCTGCATGGTCACGAAAAATTCGTTGGCCAGGGACTTCATCACCAGGCCGACCTTGGGTTTGGCGGCGGCGTCATCGGCAAAGGCAGAGGAAAGGGGCAGAGCAGCGGATGCGGCGGCAAGCACAGCGACAGCAAGAAGACGTCCAGCAAATGGCAGCTTCATGGGTTCACTCCGATCTTATGATTATTGTGAGCAACGCTTGCACTGCGAAACATCTCGCAAACGTTTGCGTTGTTCAAACTATGAGAACCTTGTCGAGATTTGTCAACGGGTGAAAAGCGTCTTTCATCCAGGCGCTCGGTTACCTTCCCTTACACCCTGCGGGTCGCAGGATTGAACCTCAGCTTCTCCCGGTCGTTGTCTAAAACGACAGGCTATGGCGCCCAAGTCCCACACCCACCGTTGATATTCCATCATGGTTTTCGGACAACCGAACGCAATACCACCCTGCTGTTCGGAATGCCGGACGAGCACGCTGCCCACTCATCTTAAAATTCAATATAAGTTGTTTTAAATCAACACGTTAATTTATGACCGCGAACATCATGGGCTTGGTACAAATCCTGCTCTTTCCAAGCACCTCGCGGCATTCAGAACGGCCCGGGTGTTCTCGATGAACCTGCTACAGCACTCATCAAAAACCAGAGAGAAAAATAATGAAATCTGCACTGAAGACTTTTGTTCCGGGCGCCCTCGCCCTCCTGCTGCTGTTCCCCGTTGCCGCCCAGGCAAAGGAAGTTGAAACCAAGACCAAACTGTCCAACGTCGTGATCCTCGCCACCGGCGGCACCATTGCTGGCGCCGGCGCCAGTGCGGCCAACAGTGCCACGTACCAGGCGGCCAAAGTCGGCATCGAACAACTGATCGCCGGCGTTCCTGAGCTTAGTCAGATCGCCAACGTACGCGGCGAACAAGTGATGCAAATTGCGTCCGAAAGCATCAACAACGAAAACCTGCTGCAACTGGGCCGTCGTGTTGCCGAACTGGCCGACAGCAAGGACGTGGACGGTATCGTGATCACCCACGGCACCGACACCCTGGAAGAAACCGCTTACTTCCTCAACCTGGTGGAAAAAACCGACAAGCCAATCGTGGTGGTCGGTTCCATGCGCCCGGGCACCGCCATGTCGGCGGACGGCATGCTCAACCTGTACAACGCCGTAGCCGTTGCCGGTAGCAAAGACGCACGCGGCAAGGGCGTGCTGGTGACCATGAACGACGAGATCCAATCGGGTCGCGACGTGAGCAAAATGATCAACATCAAGACTGAAGCGTTCAAGAGCCCATGGGGCCCGCTGGGCATGGTGGTTGAAGGCAAATCCTACTGGTTCCGCTTGCCTGCCAAGCGTCACACCATGGATTCCGAATTCGACATCAAGACCATCAAGAGCCTGCCGGACGTTGAAATCGCCTACGGCTACGGCAACGTGAGCGACACGGCTGTCAAAGCCCTGGCCCAGGCCGGCGCCAAAGCCATCATCCATGCCGGTACCGGCAACGGTTCGGTGTCTTCCAAGGTGGTGCCTGCCCTGCAGGAACTGCGCAAGCAAGGTGTGCAGATCATTCGTTCTTCCCACGTGAATGCCGGTGGTTTCGTTCTGCGCAATGCCGAACAGCCTGACGACAAGTACGACTGGGTCGCCGCACATGACCTGAACCCACAAAAAGCCCGGATTCTGGCGATGGTTGCCCTGACCAAGACCCAGGACAGCAAAGAGCTGCAACGGATGTTCTGGGAATACTGATCCCCGGTAACACGGGTAGAGGCGGGTTCACCCGCTTCTACCTCTCCTCTTACACCTCGATACAACTCCCCGCGCTCAATCACCTCGCTGAAAACGCTGCCAGACAAACCTCCTGAATTTTAAGCAGTTGCGAAAATCGTAACAGTTAAATACTGTATGCCCGTACAGCACACTAAGGAATACTCCGTGGCAACGTCCTCTTCCGCAGCGCCAACCCCTGACGCGTACGCACGCCTTGCCGTTCGCGTGCAAAAAATCATCAATTCGACCAATGCCCAGAAAGCCAAGGCTGCCTTGATCTTTCGCTTGCCGGATGAGCCTGAGGAGGAATGGGCGCGCTTGCTGGAGGAGATTGCGGAGAACGACAACGTCACCCTCGCCTACCGGGATGACGGTGGCGTGCAGATTTTCTGGGTTGTGCCGAAGGAAGATTGATTCAATGAGTGGCCGTTTTATTGCTGTTTTTTGCCTGTTTTTTGCCGTTACAGCCCACGCACAGGCGCCTCGAACCTTCAGCGAGGCCAAGAAAGTCGCCTGGAAGCTCTACGCCCCGCAATCCACGGAGTTCTACTGTGGCTGCAAATACACCGGCAACCGGGTCGATTTGAAAGCCTGCGGTTACGTACCGCGCAAAAATGCCAACCGTGCCGCACGCATCGAATGGGAACATATCGTCCCGGCCTGGCAGATCGGACATCAGCGCCAGTGCTGGCAAGCCGGCGGGCGCAAAAACTGTACGCGTCACGATGATGTGTTCAAGCGCGCCGAGGCGGACCTGCACAACCTGGTGCCGAGCATCGGCGAGGTTTATCCGAGAGAGAACCGCTTTTAGGGAAACGTTGACACGCTCTTCTACGCACGTTGACAGCACCATAAGCTGCTGATTAGCTTAGCTTTATGAAGCAACTCTTGCTTCGGGGCTATGGGTGCAATGCGATGAAGATAAAATTTGTGAAAGACATCGCTTGGTCAGGCGGCCCCCTCAATACCTATGCCGTTCTCGAGGATGGGCCGATCACAGAAGAGAGCATCGTCCCAGCCCCAAGTCTTTATCTAATACACCTAGCCCAAGATGGGCAGCTACCCAACTCCATCCGCTCCTGTGCATATGACCTTCGAGGCTTCTTCGAAGCCCTGCGCGTTCATGAGCAAGATTGGAGACGCCTCACAGATCTCGACATGTCAGGCTATCTGTACGGCCACTTGAAAACGACCAAATCGTGCACTGACAAGACAATCGAGCGCCACATTTCCACCCTCAAAGCATTCTATGCACACGCCTGGCAGATTGGGATGCTCGATGCTCCGGCATCCTTCACCTACCTGTACCTTTCGACGGAGCAGAAGGTTCAAGGGGACGGCAAGAAAAAAGTCAACTTTGACCTCTTCAGTAAGTACATCCAGAAAGACATCCTCAGCAGTCTGCTGGGCAACATCAAAGCCAAATCCCCTTTCGAAAAGGAGCGGGACGAGCTGGTTCTTCACCTCGGATACTATTGTGGACTTCGCTGTGCCGAAGTCACCGATCCGCGAAATCTGCAAACGGCTGATTTGAGGAGACGCATTGCTCTGGCGGAGCAGAGCGGTGATAAGACCATAACACTGCCTATTATCGGGAAGGGAGATAAGCTCCGGCAGGTTGACTGCCCTCCTAAAGCTCTCAAAAAGATCAAGGCCTTCATGGAGGGTCGACGCAGGACGGATAATATTGCGAATGGATCGTTGATTTGCAGGAGGAATGGCGCTTCATTATTCGAAGGACACGCCTCTAATATTTTCAAGTCAGCAAGAATCTTAGCTAGCACAAAAATCGAGAGCGTGATATCCGAACTTCACGCCAAAGACCCGCATCTACACTTTGTGACCAAACCCAACTTTCTCAAGTTGACCTTCCATGCGCTGAGACACACATTCGCGACCAATCTCGTTGACTTCTGCTACAAACACGGGTACGACCCTTGGCAGTATGTTCCAGAACAAATGGGACACGAAGATGAGGCAACTACTAAAGAC
>NZ_WKDB01000016.1:0-103231 GCF_021606215.1 Pseudomonas sp. PA-5-4B
ATCTTAGGGCCGCTTCGCGCCCCAACGGGAGCAAGCTCCCTCGCCACAAGGTTTTCCAGTGTCTCAGAAGGCGTCAAATCGGCCAAAACAGGACATAAGGTACACTCCACTCCTGAAAACCCCTCCGCACTGTGCGGTTTAAAGGTTTTGACGGGAGGAAATGTGAGTAACCGAGGTGAGCAGGCACTGCTCAAACAATCGACGATTCTGATGTTCGCGGTCGCGATCGCCGGGATTGTCACGGGTGTGATATCTGGCGCCCAGTCCATTCTGTTCGACGGCTTTTTCTCGCTGATCGCCACCGCCATCAAGGTGTTGATGCTGATCACGGCCAAGCTGATCGCCAAGAAAAGCAACGAGCGCTTCCAGTTCGGCTACTGGCACCTGGAGCCGATGGTGCTGCTGATCGAAGGCAGCTTCCTGTTGTTGATCGCGATCTACGCGTTTCTCAACGGTGTGTTCGGCATCATCAATGGCGGGCGTGAGATTGAGTTGGGACTGGTGATCGTCTACGCGGCAGTGTTTACCGTGGTTGAGTTTGCCTACTTCTTCTACGTGCGCTATCGCAATCGCAAGCTCAAATCTTCACTGATCCAGTTCGACAACATCAGTTGGCTGGTGGACGCGATGCTGTCGGTGGGCTTGCTGATCAGCTTCCTCGCTGCGCTGTTGCTCAAGTCCCAGGGCTATGGCGAGTGGGCGGTGTATGTCGACCCATTGATCCTGATTCTGCTGGCCCTGAGCATGCTGGCGCCGGCGTTCAAGATCCTGCGCCCGGCGTTGCGTGAGGTGCTGGGCATTGCCCCGGACCACTTGGATGACAAAGTGCGCGAAGTGATGGATGCCGCCCAGGCCAAGCACGGTTTTGATGACTACGTGTCTTACGTGCAAAAGCACGGGCGGGCGCGGTTTATCGAGATTCATGTGGTGTTGCCGGCCAATTACCCGGTAGATAACGTGGCGACGCTTGATGGGCTGCGCGAGGAGATATCCACAGGGTTGGGTACGCCGGATGCGGCGCGCTGGCTGACGATCAGTTTTACTGGGGATCGCAAGTGGATTGCATGACAGTCAGGTAGACCGCTATCGCAGGCAAGCCAGCTCCCACATTTGACTGTGTTCACACATCAAAATGTGGGAGCTGGCTTGCCTGCGATGAGGCACTAAAGGTCAACCCAGATGCTGGATCAGCCCCTGATAGCAAGTCGCCAAGTGATACGGTGTAGTCGACGGCATATCCCGCCGGCTCACTGCGCCCTTGGCATCCAGGCACTCATGCCAGCCTTTCTCATGCAAAAAGTTCTGTTGCAGCGCCAGCAATTGGCGTTGCAACACCGCTTCACTGCCCGGCCGCAAGGTCAGCGCCCGCAGGTATTCAGCCTGTGCCCAGATCCGTTGCGTGCCGTCGCGCACGCTGCCATCCAGCGCGAGCATGCCGCTGACCGCGCCACTTAACTTATCCACACCCTTAAGCTCTGCATAGGCAAATGCCCGCGTCAGCGAGGCATGCAAGGGTGTGCCGCGCAGTACCTCTGAAGAGTCGAGCAAAAAGAACCACTCGAACTGGTGTCCTGGCTCAAACCAGTTATCCACAGCGCCCAGCGGTTTTTCCATCATCACGCCGTGCTGGCGGTCGATGAAGCGCTTCTGCAGGGCGGTGGCGAGGTCCAGCAACGCATCCTGGGTGATCGCGTCTTCACGCACGGCCAGGGTGGCGAGGAAACCTTCGGCCAGGTGCATCAGTGGGTTTTGCAGTGGGCCGGACTTGAGCGATGACCAGTTGCGCTCCAATACGGCTTCGTACAGGCCGTCGCCGGTGGCGAAACGTTCGGCGACCACGGCCAGGGCCGCATCGAGTACCGACTCCACCAACGGCTCGCGTACTTTGGCCCAATAGTGGGCGCAGGCGAAGATGATGAAAGCGTGGGTGTAGAGGTCCTTGCGCTTGTCCAGCGGTTTGCCGTGGGCGTCGATGCTGTAAAACCAACCGCCGTGTTCGGCATCATGAAAATGCCGTTGCAGCGAACGAAACAGCGCCGCTGCACGCTCTTCGGCAAACGCTGCACCCGGCTCGCCGATCAGGCTGGCGAACAGGTACAACTGCCGGGCGCAGGCCATGGCGCGGTAGCGTTGCGGGGGCAATGGCTGGTGATTGGCGTCCACGGCCTCGTAGGGCAACGCCAAGTCGGCGTTCCAGCCCGGGCCTTGCCACAGCGGCACGATCAGGGTGTGGAAGTGCGTGAGCACGGCATTCAAGGAAGGTTGGGAAGCGATGGGCATCGGCTGGCGTCGTCACGGCAGAGGTGTAGGCGCGCATGGTAGCAGGCTTGAGTTCTGTGGTGTTTGTGCCACCGCCATCGCAGGCAAGCCAGCTCCCACCTTTGGATCTGTGAACACAGTCAAAGGTGGGAGCTGGCTTGCCTGCGATGGGTGCCTCAGCAGCGACGCAAATCAGCCCGCCAGCAACCAAACCCCGGTTGCCGCCGAAGCTGCCCCGGCAACCCGTACCAGCGGCGCCGCAGCAGCCGGCAGGAAACGCACCACCGCATACCCGGCAGCATGCAGCGCCGCCGTCGCGGCCACAAAGCCGGCCGCATACGCCCACGGGCTGGACATGTCCGGCAGCTCCAGGCCGTGCGCCACGCCGTGGAACAGCGCAAACAACGCCGTCGCCGCCACCGCCACAAACAACGGCGGCCGCACTGCCAGCGCTACCGCCAAGCCCAGCGCCAGTACCGAGGCAGCAATCCCGCTTTCCAGCGCCGGCAGTTCCAGGCCTTCAAAGCCGAGCAGGCCGCCCACCAGCATGGTGCCGACAAACGCGCAAGGCAGTGCCCAGCGCGCTTTGCCTTGTTGCTGCGCGGCCCACAACCCGACTGCGACCATGGCCAGTAAATGATCAATACCGCCCAATGGGTGGCTGATACCGGCCACCAGACCATTATCGCCATGCCCGGGGTGAGCGAAGGCAAGGGCCGGTGCCAGCAGCAGGGCGGCGGTTGCAAGAATTTTGTTGAGTCCCATACAGGCTCCTTTTGGGGGTGTGATCAGGCTGCAGTCAGCAAACCCTGACGTTCGATAAAGGCGACGATTTCATCCAGGCCGATGCCGGTTTTCTGGTTGCTGAACACAAAGGGCTTACCGTTGCGCATGCGTGTGGTGTCGCTGTTCATCAGTTCCAGCGAGGCGCCGACCAGGGGCGCCAGGTCGATCTTGTTGATGACCAGCAAGTCGGATTTGCAAATACCGGGCCCGCCCTTGCGCGGCAGCTTGTCACCGGCAGACACATCGATCACGTAGATGGTCAGGTCTGACAGTTCCGGGCTGAACGTGGCCGACAAGTTGTCGCCGCCGGACTCCACCAGGATCAGGTCCAGGCCGGGGAAGCGGCGGTTGAGTTGGTCCACCGCTTCGAGGTTGATCGAGGCATCTTCACGAATCGCCGTGTGCGGGCAGCCGCCGGTTTCCACGCCGATGATGCGCTCGGGCGCCAGTGCCTGGTTGCGCACCAGAAAATCCGCGTCTTCGCGGGTGTAGATATCGTTGGTGACCACCGCTAGGTTGTAGCGGTCGCGCAGCGCCAGGCACAGCGCCAGGGTCAGGGCGGTCTTGCCGGAGCCCACTGGGCCGCCGATGCCGACACGCAAAGGTTGTGTGTTCATGTAGGTCTCCTAGGAACGGAACAGGCGGCTGTATTGGCGCTCATGGGCCATACACGCCAGGGACAGGCCGAACGCGGCGCTGCCGAAATGGGGAGGGTCGATGCGTGCCGCGTCCTGCTGGGCTTGTTGCAACAGGGGCAGCAATTGGCTGGTCAGGCGTTGGGCGGCTTGCTGGCCCAGCGGCAGGGTTTTCATCAGCACCGCCAATTGGTTTTCCAGCCAGCTCCACAGCCACGCGGCCAGGGCGTCATCGGGGTTGATATGCCAAGCGCGGGCGGCCAAAGCCCAGCCCAGGGCCAGGTGGGGTTCATCACGTTGGGCCAGAAAGTGGCGCGCGGCGTCGTCCAGCTCCGGTAAACCGTTGAGCAGCTGTTGCAGGGAATAGCCCATTTGGCGACTTTCCTGATACAGCTCGCGGGTCTCGCGGCTGGCGCGGTGCTCTTCGCACAGCTGCGCCAAATGCGGCCAATCCTGTTCGGCGGCGGCGCGGCAATGGGCGAGCAACAGCGGCGCTTCAAAACGGGCGAGGTTGAGCAGCAACTGGTCGCTGATCCAGCGCCGGGCGCTGGCTGCATCATTGACGCGGCCGTTATCCACCGCCATCTCCAGGCCTTGGGAATAGCTGTAGCCACCAATCGGCAATTGCGGACTGGCCAGACGCAACAGCGCCCAGGCTGGGTTCATAGACGCACGCCGAACTGGTGCAGTTTGGGCGGGTAATTGAAGTCTTCATCGCCATGACGCGAATGATGATGGCCACCGCCATAGGCACCGTGTTCCGGCTGGAACGGAGCCTCGAGGGTTTGCGTGGTGGCGCCGAGCTGTTCGAGCATGGCTTTGAGTACGTAGTCATCGAGCAGGCGCAGCCAGCCGTCGCCGACTTGCAAGGCCACATGGCGGTTGCCGAGGTGATACGCCGCGCGGGTCAGTTCAAAGGCGTTGCTGCAGGTCACGTGCAGCAGCTGTTCAGGGCGGGCGACCACGCGTACCACGCGCCCGTCTTCCGCTTGCAGGCATTCGCCATCGTGCAGCGGCGGCTGGCCACGCTCCAGAAACAGGCCGACGTCTTCGCCGTCGGCACTGAAACAGCGCAGGCGGCTTTTGCTGCGGGCTTCGAAGTTCAGCAGCAGTTCGGCGGCCCAGAGGGCTTGGGGGGCGATTCGGCGGTGGATCACCAGCATCAGGAGGCTTCCAGCTATGAGCGATAAATGAGCTAGAGCAAGGGGCTTGCCAACCGTGTGTATGGGCGGGAAATCCCTGTAGGCAAGCACGGACATGCCACCGAATAGGGCGTCAGCCAATGGCGGTAGCGCTTCAAATTGGTGCGCTATTGGATTTATAGCACTGGATGGGGGCGCTTTTCGTTGAGAACCGTTGCGTGAAGGATGAAATTTCCTTCACCTGTTTCGCACTGGATTTTTCTCGGATTTGTCCTACGTGATTGAAGGATTTGCCGTTCAAAAAGTTACGCGCTGTTTCATTACGATGTGCGCCGTGTTTAATCCTCTGCGACGCCGATCATGTTCAAAGTATTTTTGGTTTCACTTATTCTCAGCTTGTCCTGCGCCGTCATACCGGCCTCTGCCAATTTAAAAGCGCCTGTGGCCTTCGAACCCTCCGCCACCATCGACAACGTGATCGATCGTGCCCATGAGTTGCTCGGCACGCCGTATAAAAGCGGCGGTACCAAGGTTAACCAGGGGTTTGATTGCAGCAGCTTCCTGGTCTACCTGTTCAAGACCGAAGCCAATATCCGCCTGCCGCGCACCACCACAGAAATGCATCGATCAAGCGCCGCGACTGTTCAGCGCGAGGCGCTCAAGCCCGGCGACGCGGTATTTTTCAAAGGCAATGGGCGCGGACAGGTCAGCCATGTCGGCCTTTATATCGGCAAGGGCAAATTCATCCACTCGCCCAGCACCGGCAAACGCGTGCGTATCGATTCATTGAGCAACAGCTACTGGAAAAAGCACTACACCACCGCCAAGCGCTTCCACACGGCGGGCTGACCGGGCTTATTCGGTGCTGCCCAGCCCTTGCCAATGCTTGAGGCCGATAAAGATAAAGCGCAGTTGCTGGGTGATTTTCGCCTGGGGCGTAAGGTGGGCAGGCAGGGCCTGGGCCGGTGGGTCGATGATGTCGGGCAGGGTGGCGAACACACTCTTGACGATCAGGTCGGCCATCACATGTAAGCCGTCGGCATCCAGGTGCTGGAGCTTGGGCATCAACGTAAGGTCGGCAGCCAAGTCGCTGGTGATGTCTTCACGCAGCGCCCCGATGGCTTGGCGCACGGCCAGGCAGCCACCGTATTGCTCGCGGGCCAGGAACAGGAATTGCGAACGGTTGGCTGAAACCACGTCCAGAAAGATCCGCACGGAGGCATCAATGATGCCGCCCATCACGAACTCGTTGTGACGGACCAGGCGAATGGTGGCGCGGAAGGTCTGGCCGACTTCACTGACCAGCACGAGCCCCAGCTGGTCCATATCCTCAAAGTGACGATAGAACCCGGTCGGTACAATCCCGGCGGTCTTGGCCACTTCGCGCAGGCTCAGGCTGCCGAACCCACGGCCACACTCCATCAGATGGCGGGCTGCGTCCATCAAGGCGAGGCGGGTCTGTTGCTTCTGTTCGGCGCGGGGCAGCATTGGCGGGCGGGCTTTGTCGGCAAGTACAGCGACGCACTCTAGCAAAACAGCTTCAGCTACGTCGAACTTGGCGGGGTGTTGGGGTGTGATGCAGTTCAGATAAGCGTCAGATAAAAGCAAAAGCCCGATCTTCAGATCGGGCTTTTTTCTCGGCCACCACGGGGTTAGCTCTGTGCTTGATGCAGTTCTTGCAGACGGTCAGCACCGCCTTCAACAACGCCTTCGGTGTAAGCGCGTTTGTGGGCTTGCTCAGCACCGCCTTCTACCAGGCCTTTTTGTTCCAGGCGATCACGGCCACCTTCAGCAACGCCTTCGGTGTAAGCACGTTTGTTGGCTTGTTCAGCGCCACCTTCTACCAGGCCTTTCTCTTCCAGGCGGTTGCGACCGTTTTCAGCAACGGCGCCTTTGGCGTAGTCACGGTTTTCGTCTTCTTGCGAACCGCTGCGGGCCAGGGTCTGGCTCGACTGAACGGCTTGAGCTTTGTTCTGTGGGGTAGCTTGTTCAGCGGCTGGCAGGGCAAATGCGCTGGAAGCCAGGACCGACAGCAGAACAGTAGCGAGTATTTGGCGTTTCATGATGGGTTGCTCCTTGGGAGGGCGATAAAGTGGGTACAGGGCTAATGTTACTCTCGAGAAGTCGATATAAAAGTTCATAAACACAATGGTAATAATCAACAGAATTGATTGTTCCCCGCAGAGGCTCTAGAACGCGCCTCTCAAGCCCGCGCTTTTGCACCGTGGTGGGTATTTTCGACACGAACCTGGGTAACAATGGTGCGCTGTCGATGATGAAAACTGTCTTGTCGATCAGGAATGTGGCTTTTTGCGACTAAATCGCTGATCGGGTTAAACCCCCCGGCGGTTTGCCAGTCGTAGCCTTATAAGCTTTAGTTTTGCTATCTGTGTTGAGGAGTCCTGTGCAATGACGCGCACTCGTAAAATCGTGTTTTGGAGCTGCGCCAGCTTCGCTGTGTTAATCGCTATCGTGGTCTTGGTGCTGGTGTTCTTTGATTGGAACCGCATCAAGCCGCCGCTCAATGCCAAGGTCTCCGAAGAATTGCATCGCCCGTTTGCCATTAATGGCAACCTCGCCGTGGTGTGGGCGCGCGAGGCCGATGAAGGCGGTTGGCGTGCCTGGGTGCCGTGGCCGCATGTGATTGCCGAAGACCTGACCCTGGGCAACCCGGACTGGTCAAAAAAACCGCAGATGGTCACGCTCAAACGCGTTGAGCTGCGCATCTCGCCCCTGGCGCTGTTGGCTCAGCGCGTGGTGATCCCGCGTATCGACCTCACCGAGCCAAGCGCCGACTTGCAGCGCCTTGCCGACGGTCGCGCCAACTGGACCTTCAAGTTCGACCCCAAAGACCCCAACGCCGAGCCTTCCAGCTGGGTGGTGGACATCGGCTCCATCGGTTTCGACAAGGGCCACGTGACCCTCGACGACCAAACCCTCAAGACCCAGTTGGATGTGATCATCGACCTGCTTGGCAAGCCGATTCCCTTCGGTGAAATCGTCGGCGACGCGGATGCCAAGAAGGCCCTGGAAAAAGGCTCGGCGCCGCAGGACTACGCATTCGGCCTCAAGGTCAAAGGCCAGTACCACGGCCAGAAACTCGATGGCACCGGCAAGATAGGCGGGCTGTTGGCCTTGCAGGACGCGGCCAAGCCGTTCCCGCTGCAAGCGCAAGTGAAAATCGCCGACACCAGCATCGCACTGGCCGGCACCCTGACCGATCCGCTGAACCTTGGCGCCCTGGACCTGCGGTTGAAACTGTCCGGTAGTAGCCTGGGCAACCTTTACCCGCTGACCGGCGTGACGCTGCCCGATTCTCCGGCCTATTCCACCGACGGCCATCTGATCGCCAAGCTGCATGAGGCCAGCGGCGCGTCATTCACCTATGAAAACTTCAACGGCAAGATCGGCAACAGTGATATCCACGGCAACCTCAACTACGTCGCCAGCCAGCCACGCCCCAAGCTCAGCGGTACGCTGGTGTCCAACCAACTGCTGATGACCGACCTTGCACCGTTGATCGGTGCCGACTCCAACGCCAAACAGAAGGCCCGTGGTGGCGAGAGCAAGCAACCGGCGACCAAAGTGCTGCCGGTGGAAGAGTTCCGCACCGAGCGCTGGCGCGACATGGACGCCGATGTGGAATTCACCGGCAAACGTATCGTGCACAGCGCCGACTTGCCGTTCACAGACCTCTACACCCACTTGGTTCTCAACGATGGCGAGCTGAGCCTGCAACCCCTGCGCTTTGGCGTGGCGGGTGGCAAGCTGGATGCGCAGATTCGCTTGAACGGGCGCATCACGCCAATGGAAGGCCGTGCCAGGTTGACTGCACGCAACTTCAAGCTCAAACAGTTGTTCCCGACGTTCGAACCGATGAAGACCAGCTTTGGTGAGCTCAACGGCGACGCTGATATTTCCGGGCGCGGCAACTCCGTGGCGGCCTTGTTGGGCACCTCCAACGGTGACCTGAAAATGCTGATCAATGACGGCGCCATCAGCCGCGGCCTGATGGAAATTGCCGGGCTCAACGTGGGCAACTACGTGGTGGGCCGCTTGTTTGGCGACAAGGAAGTGAAGATCAACTGCGCGGCGGCAGACTTTGGCATCAAGACGGGTTTGGCGACGACGCGGCTGTTTGTGTTCGATACCGAGAACGCGATTATCTATATCGATGGCACGGCGAACATGGCGACCGAGCAGTTGGACTTGACCATCACGCCAGAGTCCAAGGGCTTTCGCTTGTTCTCCCTGCGTTCACCGTTGTACGTCAATGGCCCGTTTATCAAGCCTAATGCGGGTGTAAAGGCCGTGCCGCTGATGTTGCGGGGTGCCGGCATGGTCGCGCTGGGCGTAATCGCCGGCCCGGCTGCCGGGTTGCTGGCGTTGGTCGCTCCGAGCGGTGACGAGCCCAACCAGTGCGCACCGTTGCTGCAACAGATGAAGGAAGGCAAGGCGCCGAAAACCGTTAAGTAAGGCGTCCGCTCCTATAGGGGATGTGACGCAGAGCGTCACTGGATGCATTCCCACGCGGAGCGTGGGAACGATCAGGACCCGGCGCAAAAAAATGTGGGAGCTGGCTTGCCTGCGATAGCGGTGTAACAGTCGATACAGGCACTGACTGTTAGATTGCTATCGCGGGCAAGCCCGCTCCCACATGGGGTTCAGCGGTGAAGCGCGTTACAGGTCCTGCAGAATATCCGCCATGTCATCGGCGTGTTCTTCTTCCTGGGCCAGGATATCTTCGAAGATTCGACGTGTAGTCGGGTCTTTATCACCGATGTACTGGATGATTTCGCGATAGCTGTCCACCGCGATCCGTTCGGCCACCAGGTCTTCGTAGACCATTTCCTTCAGGGTATTGCCGGCCACGTATTGGGCGTGGGAGTTCTTCGACAGCAGGTCGGGGTTGAACTCCGGCTCACCGCCCAACTGCACGATGCGTTCGGCCAGTTTGTCGGCGTGTTCGGCTTCCTGGGTGGCGTGCTCCAGGAACTCATCGGCCGCGACACTGGCTTTCAGGCCGCTGGCCATGAAGTAGTGACGCTTGTAGCGCAACACGCAGACCAGTTCAGTGGCCAGCGACTCATTGAGCAGGCGAATAATTTCCTCACGGTCGGCGTCGTAGCCTTCGGTCACGGCACCGTTCTCGACGTGCTGGCGGGCGCGGCTGCGCAGGGTTGCAACGTCGGTCAAGTTTGCTTGGGTCATCTCAATCTCCTGGTGCTAATCCGGTTTTGCGCCACGCTCTGTCGGCGTGATCACTCCAAGTTGTGAGTCCCGGGCAGCGCAAAAAGTTTTATCGGATTTCACACCGCCTGACCGGACACTTCTAAACGGCACAGTCATGGGGCAGTCATGTCGGGTGGTCTAGGATGGCGTTATCGCTTCCCCTACCAGGATGTCCGCCCTATGCCCGATTCCCTCGCCACGCGTTACCCCCTGGTGCTGGTACCCGGCATGCTGGGCTTTGTGCGCGTAGGCTTTTTCCCTTACTGGTACGGGATTGTCCCGGCGCTGCGGGCGGGTGGGGCGCAGGTATTTGCCGTTCAGGTGGCGCCGCTGGATTCCAGCGAGGTGCGTGGCGAGCAGTTGCTGGTACACATTGCGCAGATTCGTCGCGAGACCGGCGCCGACAAGGTCAACCTGATCGGCCATAGCCAGGGCGCGCTCACCGCGCGTTATGCCGCCGCCAGGCGCCCGGAGTGGGTGGCGTCAGTGACGTCGGTGGCTGGCCCCAACCATGGCTCGGAGCTGGCGGACCATATCCACGCCCATTACCCGGCTGACAGCGTGAAAGGCAGGCTCATGAGCGCGGTGTTTCACCTGGTTGCCTGGGTGATGGGCCTGCTGGAAACCGGCTATCGCGGCCCGCGCTTCAAGGCCGATTTGCAGGCCTCGCACCAATCCCTGACCCGTGACGGTGTGGCCTTGTTTAACCGCCAGTATCCCCAAGGGCTGCCCGAAACCTGGGGCGGGCAGGGCGCCGAGGTGGTCAATGGCGTGCGTTATTACTCGTGGTCCGGCACCTTGCAGCCGGGCAAGACCGATCGTGGGCGCAACCTGCTGGACGGCACGAATCGCAGTTGCCGGTTGTTCGCCCGCAGCTTTGTGCGCGAGAAGGGCCAGTGTGACGGCATGGTCGGGCGCTACAGCTCGCACCTGGGCACGGTCATCGGCGATGACTACGCCCTGGATCACTTCGATATCGTCAACCAATCCTTGGGGTTGGTGGGCAAGGGCGCCGAGCCGATCCGGTTGTTTGTCGAGCATGCGCGGCGGCTGAAGGCGGCTGGGGTTTAACCGGGAGACCGGGTTATCGTTCGTCGCAGGCAAGCCAGCTCCCACAGTTGGCCCCATTCCAAAGTTGGAACCCGGTCGAATGTGGGAGCTGGCTTGCCTGCGATAGCGATCTGTCAGGCGACGCCAACCTCACGGCGTACCGGCGTAATCCAACGCTCCGACAAAATCACCCCACCCAAGGTGAGCAAGCCGCCGACCAAGTGATACATCGCCAGTTTTTCCTTCAGCACCACCGCCGCAATCAATGCGGTAATCAACGGCAGCAAGTTGAAAAACAGTGTGGTGCGGCTTGGCCCCAGGTGTTTCACCGAGTGCATCCACGCCAGTGGCGCCAGCATCGACGCCAGCAGGCACGCGTACAGCACCAGTGGGATATTCGCCCAGCCCAAGCCGGCCTTGGCCGAGAACAGGAACAGCGGAAACAGCACCACCACCGCCACCAGTATCTGCAAATACAGCAACACCAGCGGCGGCAGGCGCAAATGCCATTTTTTCAGCAGGGTGCTGTAGACCGCGTAGGCCAGGGTGGCGAACAGCATCATGGCGTCACCCAGGTTGAGCCCGTGTTGCAGTAACGCGCCGAGGCTGCCGGCTGATACCACTACGACAACGCCTGCGAACGACAGCACTGCGCCGGTCAGCGCGCCGAAGGTGAGGCGTTGGCCGAGGCTGATGATGGCAGCGGTCAGCGACATCAACGGCATCAGCGACAGGATGATGCCCATGTTGGTGGCACTGGTCAGCGTCGCGGCGTAATAGGCCAGGCTTTGATACACCGCCATGCCCAGCACGCCGAGGATGAAGATCTTGCCCAGGTTCGGGCGGATCAGCGCCCAGTTGGCCAGCACCGGCTTGAGCATGAATGGGGTAAACAGCAATGCCGCCAGCAACCAGCGGTAAAAGCCGATTTCTGCGGGGAAGATCGAGCCCACGGCCAGTTTGTTGACCACGGTGTTGCCGGCCCAGATAAAGATGGCCAGCAGGGGGTACGCGTATTGCATCGAAAGAAACCAGGTGTGTTGATGAGCCGCGATTATCCCCCTGTCTGGATAGAAGCCTATACTGCGATCCAGACAACCGACCTTTGTATCCAGACAATATGGCCAGACACACCGTACGCCTCGCGGATTTTCGCAGCCTGCCGAGTCCGGTCTACTTCCGCTACTCCGAATTTGCGCCCGACACCGAGTGTACGCCGCACCGGCATGGCTGGGGCTCGCTGGACTATTCGGCCAATGGCGTGATGCGCATGGAGGTGGCCGGCAGCCGCTTTATGTCGCCTCCGCAGTACGCGGTGTGGATCCCACCCAATACCGAGCACAGCTCCTACAACGCCCAGGCGATTGTGTATCGCTCCGTGGGCCTGGCCCCGGCATTGTGCGCGCAACTCCCGCAGGCGCCGTGCACCTTGGCGATCAGTGACATTCTCAAGGCGATCCTCAGCGATTTTGCCCAGCGTGACGTCAATGTTCCTCAAAGTGAGGCCGATATACGCCTGGCCCAGGTGCTGGTGGACCAGCTCAAACAGGCACCGATGCATGATTGCTTCCTGCCTTACGCGCGCCACCCCGGGCTGCTCGGCGTGCTCGAAGGCATGCAGGCCGACCCTGGCGACAATCGCCCGCTGGCGCAGTGGGCGGAGCAGGTGCATGTGAGTGAGCGCACCTTGGCACGCCAATTTGTGCGCGAGCTGGGCATCAGCTTCGGCGAATGGCGCCAGCGCCTGCGCTATCTTGCCGCCATCGAAGCCCTGGACAGCGACCGCAGCGTGCAACATGTAGCCTTTGACTTGGGTTACAGCACGGCCTCGGCGTTTATCGCCATGTTCCAGCGTCACGCCGGCTGCACCCCGGAGCAGTACCGACGGTCGAATATTCGCGGACGCTGAAGATGTAACAGGTTTTGACTACACTGCTGCGTAGGCCGTGCCCCTTTGGTGCGGTAACAGGGAGAAAACTCCATGAAGATGCTGCGTATTCCGTTGTTGATGATGGGCCTGCTGCTGTGTTCCCAAGGCTTCGCTGCCACAGCCCAGCAAAATAAAATGACCACCTGCAATGCACAAGCGACCACCAAGACGCTCAAAGGTGATGACCGCAAGGCCTTTATGAAGACCTGCCTGTCGGCGCCAGCTGCCAACGATGCCAAGACCCTGACCCCACAGCAGCAGAAAATGAAAGACTGCAATGCCTCGGCGAAAACCAAGGCGTTGGCTGGCGATGCGCGTAAAACCTTTATGAGCACCTGCCTCAAAGGCAGCTAACAACATAGATCCCATGTGGGAGTCGGGCTTGCCCGCGATGCAGACGCCGCGGTGCATCAGCCAGACTGAGGTGATGCCATCGCAGGCAAGCCAGCTCCCACACTGACGGTGTTCGCAATTCAGACCTCTCGCTTGATTCCCTCAAGGCTGGCAGACTGCCCATCCTTTAACGCCGTTCGTTTTGAGGCTGTATGCCAACGTTTTCTCAGCGTCACGTGTTGTTGCTGGTCAGTTGCGTCATCATTTTCGGCGGGCTATTGCTGGTCCTGCCGCTCAAGCTGTTGCCGAGCTTGCTGGCCGGCCTGCTGGTTTATGAACTGGTCAACATGCTTACCCCGCAGTTGCAGCGGCTGATCGAAGGCCGGCGTGCGCGTTGGCTGGCAGTAGCGTTGCTGGGCACCTTGATCGTCAGCGTGTTGACCCTGATCTTTGCCGGCGCCATCAGCTTTCTGCTCCACGAAGCGGAAAACCCCGGGGCTTCCCTGGACAAATTCATGGGCGTGGTCGACCGCGCGCGCGGGCAACTGCCGCCGTTCGTCGACGCCTACCTGCCCGCCAGTGCCGCCGAATTCCGCGTGGCCATCGGCGATTGGCTGAGCAAACACCTGAGCGAGCTGCAACTGGTCGGCAAAGACGCCGCCCACATGTTCGTCACCCTGCTGATCGGCATGGTGCTCGGCGCCATTATCGCCCTGCAGCGAGTGCCCGACCTGACCAAGCGCAAACCCCTGGCGGCCGCGCTGTTCGACCGCCTGCACCTGTTGGTCCAGGCGTTTCGCAATATCGTCTTCGCCCAGATCAAGATTGCCGCGCTCAATACGGCCTTCACTGCGATTTTTCTCGCGGTTGTGTTGCCGCTCTGCGGCATTCACCTGCCTTTGACCAAAACCCTGATCGTGCTGACCTTCCTGGTCGGCCTGCTGCCGGTGATCGGCAACCTGATCTCCAACACCCTGATCACCATCGTCGCGCTGTCGCTGTCGATCTGGGTGGCGGTGGCGGCGTTGGGGTATCTGATCGTGATCCACAAGGTCGAGTACTTCCTCAACGCGCGCATCGTCGGCGGGCAGATCAGTGCCAAATCCTGGGAATTGCTCCTGGCGATGTTGGTGTTTGAAGCCGCATTCGGCCTGCCGGGTGTGGTGGCGGGGCCGATTTATTATGCGTATTTGAAGAGTGAGTTGAAGCTGGCGGGGATGGTTTAACTGGCCCGTTAGCTCGTTCCCACGCTCTGCGTGGGAATGCTGCCCTGGACGCTCTGCGTCCGCTGTTGAAGTCGTGACGCGGAGCGTCACAGGATGCATTCCCACGCGGAGCGTGGGAACGATCTACTCCATTGCGCCGTAACGCTTGCTCGCCTCAATCGCCAGACCGCTGCCGATACTGCCGAAGATATTGCCTTCCACATGCTGTGCATTCGGCAGCATCGCCGAGATGCTGTGGCGCAGCGCCGGAATGCCGCTGGAGCCGCCGGTGAAGAACACCGTGTCCACCTGGGCCACGCTCACCGAGGCATCGTTAAGCAGTTGCGTGACGCTGTTGCGCACACGCTCCAGCAACGCGTCGATGGACGACTCGAACAATGCCCGGCTCAGGTCGACGCTCAGGCCTTTTTCGATGCGGTCCAGGGCCACGTGGCGGCTGTCTTCGTGGGTCAGCTGGATCTTGGTTTCTTCCACTTCCATGGCCAGCCAGTGCCCGGCACGCTGTTCGATCAGCTTGAACAAGCGGTCGATGCCGCCGGTGTCTTCGATGTCGTAGCGCATGCTGCCCAAGGCCAGCTGGGATTTTTGCGAGTACACCGAGTTGATGGTGTGCCAGGTGGCCAGGTTCATGTGGTGGCTGGTGGGCATGTAGGCGCCGCTTTTCATGCGGCTGCCATAGCCGAACAGCGGCATCATGCCTTGCAGGCTCAGCTGTTTGTCGAAGTCGGTACCGCCGATGTGCACGCCGCCGGTGGCGAGGATGTCGCTTTGGCGGTTGTCGTTGTGACGACGGTCCGGCGACAGGCGCACCAGCGAGAAGTCAGACGTACCACCGCCGATGTCGACGATCAGCACCAGCTCTTCTTTCTCGATGGTGGACTCATAGTCAAACGCCGCCGCAATCGGCTCGTACTGGAACGAGATGTCCTTGAAGCCGATCTTGCGCGCCACATCCACCAGCGTGTTTTCAGCTTCCTGGTCGGCCATCGGGTCGTCATCGACGAAGAACACCGGGCGGCCCAGCACCACTTCTTCGAACTCGCGACCGGCGTTGGCTTCGGCGCGGCTCTTGAGCTGGCCGATAAACAGCGCCAGCAGGTCGGTGAACGGCATGGCCGTGCCGAGCACGCTGGTGTCGTGCTTGATCAGCTTGGAACCCAGCAGGCTCTTGAGCGAGCGCATCAGCCGGCCTTCGTAGTTTTCCAGGTATTCGTGCAGCGCCAGGCGACCGTACACCGGGCGGCGCTCCTCGAAGTTGAAGAACACCACCGACGGCAGGGTGATCTTGTCGTCCTCCAGCGCGATAAGCGTCTCCTCGCCGGGGCGGATCCAGCCGACGGTGGAGTTGGACGTGCCGAAGTCGATGCCGCAGGCACGGGCTGGGGATGTGTTGTTCATGTCTTCCAGGTTCCGGTTAAAAAACGGCCGCGCAGTGTATGTCACTCGCGCGCAGATGCGTAGGCCGACTATCCGCTAAATCGTGCTTGAAAGCTGGGTATTTGCCCCCACATCTGTTGCATACGGCTAGCGCCGATAACACTTTGACGCACCCCCAGGCCACACCACTCAACAGGTGCAAAGCAGCGCACGTTGTGCCCCGGGCTGTGCGATCTCGATTAAGGATGGTGAACCGCCGATGGATTTCAAAGACTATTACAAGATTCTGGGTGTCGAGCCGAGCGCCGATGACAAGGAAATCAAGGCCGCCTATCGCAAGCTCGCACGCAAGTATCACCCGGACGTGAGCAAGGAAAAGGACGCCGAAGAGAAATTCAAAGACGCGTCCGAAGCCTATGAGGCGCTCAAAAGCGCCGACAAACGCGCCGAGTACGATGAGCTGCGTAAATACGGCCAGCATGGCCAGCCGTTCCAGGGGCCACCGGGCTGGCAGAGCCGTGGTGGTTATGGCGGTGGCCAGGACACGGGCGACTTCTCGGACTTCTTCAGCTCGATCTTCGGCGCGCGCGGCGACGCCTTTGGCGGCGGCCAGCGCCGTCCTACCGGGCGCAAGGGCCAGGATGTGGAGATGCAACTGAGCGTTTCCCTTGAGGAAACGCTGTCCACCGAGTCCAAGCAGATCAGCTTCCAGGTGCCGCAATACGATGCGTCTGGCCGGCATGTCAGCAATACCGTCAAGAGCCTGAATGTGAAGATTCCGGCCGGTGTGGCCGATGGCGAGCGCATCCGCCTCAAGGGCCAGGGCGCACCGGGTGTGGGCGGTGGTGCCAATGGCGACCTGTACCTGATCATCAAGTTTGCGCCGCACGCCAAGTTCGAGGTGGATGGCGAAAACCTGATCATCAACCTGCCGCTGGCCCCGTGGGAGCTGGCGTTGGGCGCGGAAGTCGCAGTGCCGACCCTTACCGGCAAGATTAACCTCAAGGTGCCGGCCGGCAGCCAGAACGGCCAACGCATGCGCGCAAAGGGCCATGGCTTGTTGAACAAGGCCGGGCAACGCGGTTATCTGTTTATCCAGCTCAAGGCTGTGATGCCTAAGGCTGGAGACGATGAGGTCAAGGCATTGTGGCAGGCGCTGGCTGAAAAGGCCGCTTTCGACCCCCGTGAGCACTTCTGAACGAGCTGACCCGATGAGTTTTCGAGCTTGCTAAATAGTTAGCTCCAGCAAAAAAACGCACTGCATAGGATGACAATCTTTCTCACCACAAGGTTGTCATCCCATGCTCGAACTTCAGGTTATTGCCTCCTCCACGCTCCCGCCCGGTGAACAGGGACAACACTACGAATTAATCAAACAGGCGATCCCGTCCTGCCTGGTCAGCAGTTCACCTGAGCGGCGCCAGGCCCTCAAACAGACCCCCGCGAATATCCCCTCTTGGTACGACGCCACGTCTCAATCGCAGAAGGATCAGCTCAAGACGCTGTTGGAGAGCCGTTGCCACTCCCTGAATGAGCTGGAGAAATCCCTAAGCAAAGTCCAGGCGCTGGAAGCATTCGCCCAGCCGTTATTGGAAGCGGCATTAAAGGCTGCCGGTTATGCGCTGGACGTCAATCAAACCTGGTTGCGCCTGTATGTTCCGGTTGAAGACGCCTTTGGCAAAAAAACCGGCGGTTCCAGGGTCAAGACGTTCTCCTTGCTCAAGGCTGCCCTGGGCAACTTTGAGGCGCGGGAGGCCGAGGACGGTTTTTACGATAGCGTTTCGGGATTTATCACCGAGCCGGATACTCGCGAGCACTTTGAACGCCACACCACGACCCTGAAAATTCATGAGTTCGCCCAGTTATGCCGTGATCTCGATTTGGGGAGTCAATACCAGGCTCACCTCAGGGCGCAGTTGATACCTGATGATGTACGGTCCCGTGCCGAGTTTCGGGATCGCTTCATCCGCCATCAGAAAGATGCCTTCAAGGCGGCGGCGTATCTGGCCTTGCTCAAGGGTGATATCGGTGCCACCGATTACACGTTGCTGATGCGTGTGACGGCTGGCGAAAAGCACATCGTGATCGGCAACCAGCCGGTCGGTTACTGCTGCTTGAGCCTGATGAACCTGCACCTGCATGACTGCCTGATCATCGCCCCATGCGCCAAGCAGCGTTATTCGAGCTGGGTTATCGTCTATATTCCTGACCACCTCGAGCACCCCATCAAGCGTTATGAAACGTTTAATGAGTTTCGCAACGAATTGACTGATCACCTGACCGCGAGCTTCAGCCAGGGTGCCGACCGCTCCAAGGGGGTACAAACCACGCAATACCAGCAGCTTTTTGCCCAGTTTGTAGCCTATAAGGATCGCGCTTACTACTACCGCAGGCTGACCGAACTCGTGGTGGATGCGCCACCGCAACCGTTCGGTTCACAGGCGCTGCGTTCGGAATGGGGGCGTTTACTGACGGCCCCATTCTTTTCCTCCGGCTCGTCGCTGGGGGAGCCGCAACCGACCGTACGCGTTCCGATAAAAGCCCCCGAATTCAATATTCAGGCCATCGAAATCGCTGGCCTCTGGCGGGCTGCGGACTTGTGGGTGTATCGCCATGCCAGTCTGCGCACGCGACTGTTTAACGATGCCCAACACCAGGCCGTGAGCACTGAGGCTGCTGACAAGGCATCGAGTTCAAGGCGTGCAGCCCATTACCTGAGTATCGGCATGTTCGGCCTGAACCTGGTGGGGATGGCCGTGCCACCCTTGGGCCTGGTGATGGCCGGGGTGATGGCCGGTCAGCTGCTTTACGAGGTCTTTGAGGGTGCGGTCGAACTCAGTGAAGGCGACCGCGAGGCAGGTTGGGCGCATGTTACCGACGTGGTGGAAAACCTGGCGACGCTGGCGGCGCAGGCGGTGGCGTTGCGCTTCACAGTGTCCCCCTTCATTGAACGGCTCAAAGCCGTCACGTTGCCCGGCGGCAAGATCCGCCTGTGGAAGCCTGATCTTGCGCCCTATAAGGCGCCTGTCGAGCTGGACACAGGCGCCAAGCCAGACGCTTTGGGCCTTTACTCGCACGACGGCCAGTTGATTTTGCACCATGAGGGTGACCACTATCGAGTTGGGCAGGACCCCGTCACTGGGCAGTATCGCATCCAGCACCCCAGCCGCCCTGGTGCGTATGAGCCGCAGTTGGAGCATAACCATGCTGGCGCCTGGAGCCATGAAATCGAGCAACCGCTGACCTGGGACAAACCGACCCTGATGAGGCGCCTGGGGCTGGAACAGCGTGGGCTTGACTCCGCGACGCTGGAACAAGCCCGTATGGCCAGCGGTGTCGAGGAAGACGTCTTGCGCCAGACCTTTGTTGAGCATGACCCGGTGCCTTTGTTATTGGATGACACGATCCAGCACTTCAAGGCTCATCAGGCACTGACGACGTTTGTCGAGCAATTGAGAAGCAGCGACTCGGCCGTCTATGCCCAGGCGGACCTCACGCTGCTGCTGCAAATCATGCGTCGACGAGGGATGTTGCCTGATGCGCCGCTGCGGGTCATGGACAGCCACAACAGGATTTTGTGGGAGGAGACCTTCGCAGCTGCCCCCAAACGCGTAGTGGTGGTTCGTGACAACCAGTTGGCGAGCGGTGAGTGGCTCAATGAGGTGCTGTTCAGCTTGCAAGGCGTGGACCCCACGCTCCGGGACATCCCTGGCAGTGCCGAAGAGTCGCTGGCGGTGCGGGCCGGCAAGCTGCGTGAACACATCGCCAATGTCGTCGATACCTTTAAGGGCTCGCTGGTCGAAGAGCGCTATCAAGCCTTGAATGCCACGAACGATCCTGATGTGCGCCTGCTCATGGCGACTTACCCCAGGCTGCCAGCGTCGATGGCTACTGAGTTGCTCAGAAGGCTGAGCGTTGAACAGTTGCACACCTTTCGAGATACCGGGTTTCTGCCCCAGGAACGTATTGAGCAGGCGAGGTGGCTTGAGCAGGAAACCCGGGTATCGCGTGCCTATGAAGGCCTGCACCTGGACACTCTGGCAAGCATCGACAGCCAGCGCCTCGCCTTGCGCACTTTGGAAACCTTGCCTGGATGGCAGCGTGGAACGCGGGTGGAGTTGCGTCACTACTCGGCCCAAGGCACGTTGCTGGATGCTATCGGTTCCCCGGATTCAACCACCACCAAGGCCCTGGTGCTCAAGGACAATGGTTTATTCGAGGCGCCCATGCCCAGGGACTTCTTTGGGGCAACCTGGGACCTGTTGTCCACCGCCGAACGCCAGAGCCTCGGGTTCACCGATGCACAGCAGTTGAAGACAGCGATCCAGCAGTCGCCTTTGCCTCGTGAGCCGCTGCGCACGGTGTTGCTGGAGCATCCGGTGCGCAAACCGACGATTGATTCGACGCTGAGATTACTCGGTGGTGGCGGCGGGTCCAGCCGACAGGCGGCCAGTGATGTCGATAGCGATGTCGATTTAATACACGAGAAGGTCACCGATCTGTTCCCTTTGATGGACGAGGAGGCAGTCAATGCGTTTGTCCGCACTTTGGGCGACGACGTCGAGGGTGGGTTGAAACACTGGAAGGCTGAGTTCAAAACGTTTACGAGGGAGTTGGATGCCTGGGTTTACGCCAGTGGGCCGCCGCGTGCTGATGGTTGGGATGCCGATTTTCCCGGTGCGTCCGATATCGCGCGCGAGATCAAGAGTCACTGGCGGCTTATGAGTGAAGGCCCCCTGAAGCTGATGATGAGGGGCGATCTGGAACTACCACTGCTAAGCGTCGACTTCAGCCATGTTGAGGGGCTTGAGATCTACGGTAGCGGCTGGACCGGCAAGACTGATGCTTTCCTTACATCGTTCACCCACGTCAAGCATTTGGCCCTGATCGGTTGCCGGCTTACCGAGTTACCCAGTGCTATCGGTGAAATGCGCTACCTGACTTCGTTGAACCTGACCGGTAATAATCTTGAGTTGACTCCACCAACCAGCCGTATGCTGAGCAACCTCAGCGCCCTTGTCACGCTTGATCTGCGCAGCAACCCGCTGGGTGCTGCCCCCGATGTCAGCGGTATGCCAAATCTGGTGGAGTTGAACCTCAGTAACACGCAGATTGAGCAGTGGCCCTCGGGATTAACCGCACTGACTGGATTGAGACGTGTCGATTTGTCCGAAAACCGCCTGCAGGAGGTTCCACCACAGCATTTGACACCACCGCCTGAGCAGCTTGAAGCGATCGTTCGGACAAACAACGTCGTCATGCTTGAGCACAATAAGTTTCCTGCCGACTATTGGCAGCAGTTCGATCGCTACTGGGAGACCTTGACGCGCACGCGGCCCGAACTTTTGCAAGGCGCCCTTGATGGCGCCTTTGACAGTGGTAATCCCAGGCTCAGGGTCATGCAGGAACTCTATCCCGACAACAGCGTGCAAACTTCTCGGAAGATGATTTGGGCGCTGGGCGAGCGCGCCGATGCAGAGTTGGCCCAGCGTGAGCAGGAATTCAAAGCGTTCAAGCGTCAGTTAAAAGCCTGGAACCTCTCCAACGAGCGTCAGAGTAACGAGCGCGTCGGGCGAAATGAGCGCCTGCTGGAGTTCAACGATCGTGATCGCGCCAGGCAACGCATCATGAGCTGCTGGAGGGCGGGTAATCCCCTCGTTTTGACCAACGACGCCACACTCATCGACGTCGAACTGGACCTCAGTGGGTTGCGCCTGTCGAGCCTGCCCGACCTTGGCGCGAATTTCATTCGCCCGACGTCACTGAAACTGAACCGCCTGAACCTGCGTACGTCACCAGAAGGTTTCCTGGCGCACTGCCAAGGTGTGCGCTGGCTGGACATGTCGGATAACCATTTGTTCGAGTTGCCGCCAGCCGTGGGGAATATGAACGAGTTGGCCCGTTTGTCGCTGCAAAACAACCGAATCCGATTGACTGCCGAGTCGGCTGCCTTACTGTCCTCGCGAGCGACACTCAGTGACTTGATGCTCAATGATAACCCCCTCGGCCTGACGCCGGATTTCAGCCAAATGACGGATTTGCGTACCTTGCAGATGAAAAATACAGGGATTGATACCTGGCCTGCGGGGTTGGTTGAACGAACGAACCTGCTATGGGTAGATCTGAGCCAAAACAGTATTACCACTATCCCGGACTCAGTCATTGCACCGTCGGATGAGCAGTTGGCGCAGACGGAACGCGTGACTCGTGTGACGGATATCGGCGAGAACCCTTTGACCGAGCAAACCCGGCAACAAGTCCGCGAACACAGCCGGCGCCTTGAGGAGGCTGGGCTGATGTCTGAGGTTCTTCCGAACATGCTCCGGTTGACGGCTGATATTGCCCCTAACCGTGTGGCCCCCACAGCTGGCGCGCAGGATCCATTTCTGCGTTGGGCCCAAGGCATGTCCACGCAAGAGGCGAGTAGCAAACGGCCCCTATGGGTGGCGTTGGAGCGCGCTCCGAGGGCTGCCCCGTTTTTCGACATCCTTGAGCGTCTGGAACCGGCGGGTGCCGGCCACGCCGACTTGCAGCGCCGCGTCTGGGAAGTGATCGAAAGTATCACCCAGGACACCGCCGAATCGGAAACCCTGCGCAAGGAACTCCTCGACCTGGCCGGTGAGCCAGGATGTTGCGACCTTGCGGCTTTCTCCTTCAGCAACCTGGAAGTGCGCACAATGGCCTACAAGGCTCGTTTGCAGGCCACGGATCAGACCCAGGGCGTGCAACTGGCAAGGTTATCCAGAGGTTTGTTCCGCCTGCACGAAGTGGACAAGATCGCGTCGGCGGATATCCAGCGCAGCGAAGCCATCGTCAATGACCCCCGCGTGTCGGTAGCCAATAAGGTGCCCCATACCCAGCGCCTGGCCGAAGAGGTTGAGATCCGACTGGCGTATCGTTACGGCCTCAAGGATCGGCTCCAGCTACCGGGGCAGCCGCAGCAGGTCAGGTATATCAACTTGGGCGGCGTGACCGCATCGATGCTTGATACTGCCTTTGATACGATCAAAGCCCTGGATAACTCCGCGCAAGAGCTTCAGGCGCTGCTGTCCAGGGGCTTTTGGCAGGATTACCTGACCGGTAAATACGCCGTGCAATTTGACGCTCTGCGCCATCCCTTGCACGATCAGCTGGCGGACTTGCGGAGCAGGTTTGAATCCAACGCGATCACCGAGGCACTTTATAAGCATCGGTCCGGCGAACTGCAGTTGCAATTGCAGATTAAAGACGCCGCGCTGATCGAGACGCTGACCCGTCAGGAGTTGCTCGATCATCCGCTGGACGTGGCTGAGGGTGTCGGCCCCCGTGCGACCTAAAACAAAAAGTAGCGCTGGGCCATGGGCAATACATCAGCCGGTTCGCACCACAACAACTGGCCGTCGGCCTTGACCTGATAAGTCTGCGGGTCAACCTCGATATCCGGCAGGTAATCGTTGTGGATCAGGTCGGTTTTCTGCACATCGCGGCAGCCCTTTACCACGGCAATCTGCTTTTTTAACCCCAGGGCCTCGGGCAACCCGGCGTCCTGGGCGGCCTGGCTGATGAAGGTCAGGCTGGTGGCGTGCAACGAGCTGCCGAAGCTGGCAAACATCGGGCGATAGTGCACCGGCTGCGGCGTGGGGATCGAGGCGTTGGCGTCACCCATCAGGCTTGAGGCAATCGCGCCGCCCTTGAGGATCAAGGTCGGCTTGATGCCGAAAAACGCCGGGCGCCACAGCACCAGGTCGGCCCACTTGCCCACTTCGATCGAGCCGACGATATGGCTGACGCCGTGGGTGATCGCCGGGTTGATGGTGTACTTGGCGATATAGCGCTTGGCGCGGAAGTTGTCATTGCCCGGGCCGTCGCCGGGCAAAGGGCCGCGCTGCTTTTTCATTTTGTCAGCGGTCTGCCAGGTGCGCGTGATCACTTCGCCGACACGGCCCATGGCCTGGCTGTCGGAGCTGATCATCGAAAACGCGCCGAGGTCGTGCAGGATGTCTTCGGCGGCAATGGTCTCGCGGCGGATGCGGCTTTCGGCGAAGGCCACATCTTCGGCGATGCTCGGGTCCAGGTGATGGCAGACCATCAACATGTCCAGGTGCTCATCGATGGTGTTGCGCGTGAACGGCCGCGTCGGGTTGGTGGAACTGGGCAGCACGTTGGCGAAGCCGCAGGCCTTGATGATGTCCGGCGCGTGGCCGCCACCGGCACCTTCAGTGTGGTAGGTGTGGATGGTGCGACCCTTGAGCGCGGCCAGGGTGGTTTCGACGAAGCCGGATTCGTTAAGGGTGTCGCTGTGAATCGCGACCTGCACGTCGTACTCGTCCGCAACGCTCAGGCAGTTGTCGATGCTGGCGGGTGTGGTGCCCCAGTCTTCGTGCAGCTTCAAACCGATGGCCCCGGCCTTGACCTGCTCGATCAAGGGTTCCGGCAAGCTGGCATTGCCTTTGCCGGTAAAACCGATGTTCATCGGGAACGAATCGCTGGCTTGCAGCATGCGCGCCAGGTGCCACGGGCCGGAGGTGCAGGTGGTGGCGTTGGTGCCGGTCGCAGGGCCGGTGCCGCCGCCGATCATGGTGGTGACGCCGCTGGTCAGCGCTTCTTCGATCTGCTGCGGGCAAATGAAGTGCACGTGGCTGTCGATGCCGCCGGCGGTGAGGATCATGCCTTCACCGGCAATCACCTCGGTGCTGGCGCCGATGGCCATGGTCACGCCGGGCTGGATATCCGGGTTGCCGGCCTTGCCGATCGCATGAATGCGGCCGTTTTTCAGGCCGACGTCGGCCTTGACGATGCCCCAGTGGTCGATGATCAGCGCATTGGTGATCAAGGTGTCGACCACTTCATGGGCGAGCAGTTGGCTCTGGCCCTGGCCGTCGCGGATAACTTTGCCGCCGCCGAATTTGACTTCTTCACCGTAGACGGTGAAGTCCTGTTCGACTTCGACGAACAGGTCGGTGTCGGCCAGGCGGACCTTGTCACCGACGGTGGGGCCGTACATGTCGGCGTAGGCTTGGCGGCTGATCTTCATGTGTGTATGCCCTGAAAAATAGGTGTTGAATGTGATATCGCTATCGCAGGCAAGCCAGCTCCCACAGGGGAACGCATTCCAACTGTGGGAGCTGGCTTGCCTGCGATGAGGCCCTAAAGGTCGCCCATGATCCGTCCGGCAAACCCGAACACCCGCCGCCCCCCGCTCAAATCCACCAACTCGATCTCGCGACTTTGCCCTGGCTCAAACCGCACTGCCGTGCCCGCCGGAATATTCAAACGCATGCCACGGCTGGCGGCGCGATCAAAGGTCAGCGCATCGTTGGTCTCGAAAAAATGGTAGTGCGAGCCCACCTGAATCGGCCGGTCGCCGCTGTTGGCCACGCTGAGGGTGAGGGTGCGCCGGCCGACGTTGAGTTCGATGTCACCAGGCTGGATCTGATATTCACCAGGAATCATGCAGGTTGCCCCAGGGTCTTGAAATAGATGGCGGTCGGGGTGTAGCGCCCGTCCGGGCTTTGGCAGTAGTCGGGCAACTCACCTATCTTGGTGTAGCGCAGCGACTGGTAAAAGGCTTCGGCGCCGGAGCCGGCCTCGGTGTCCAGGTACAGCAGGCCGCGCTTGTGCTGGCGCGCGGCGAGTTCCAGGCTGTTCATCAGCTGTTGGCCCAGGCCATGGCGGCGGGCGCTGCTGTGTACCAGCAACTTTTGCACTTCGGCGCGGTTCAGGCCGTTGGCTTTCAGGCACAGCGCCAGTTGCACGCTGGCGATCACTTGCTCATCGCGTACCACCACCCACAGCAGCAGGCTGCCCTCTTCGATACTTGCCTGCACGCCGCTCAAATAGGTGCGGGCCTGGGCGTCATCGAAGTCAGCCATAAAGCCGATTGAAGCGCCGTGCTTTACCGCGTCCAGCAACAGCTCAATCAAACCCAGGCGGTAGTGGGCAAAACTTTCAGCATTGACTCGACGCAGTTGCGTAGCGCTCATCGATCTCACTCCTTGGGCGGTTCGGCGCCCGGATTCAACGTCAGTTGCATAAAGGTCAGGTCCAGCCAGCGGCCGAACTTGATGCCCACTTGCGGCATTTGCCCGGTGGTGATGAAACCCAGGCGCTCATGCAGGCGAATAGACGCCTGGTTGCCGCTTTCGATAGCCGCGACCATCACGTGCTTGCCGCAGGTTGCGGCGCGCTCGATCAGCGCTTGCATCAGTCGCGGGCCGAGGCCTTTGCCGCGTTGGTCATTGCGCACGTACACCGAGTGCTCAACGCTGTAGCGAAAACCTTCGAACGGGCGCCAATCGCCGAATGAGGCGTAGCCGGTGACTTCATCGTTTTCCACCGCCACCAGAATCGGATAGCCCTGGGTTTGACGCGCAGCGAACCAGGCCTGACGGTTGGCCAGGTCCACCGGTTGCTCGTTCCAGATGGCCGTGGTGTTGAGCACCGCATCGTTGTAGATGTCGCGGATCGCCGGCAGGTCTTGCTCGGTAGCATCACGAATCATGGCTGGGCCTCACGCGATTGGCTGGTGGACGGTCACCAGCTTGGTGCCATCGGGGAAGGTGGCTTCCACCTGGATATCCGGGATCATTTCCGGGATGCCTTCCATCACTTGCTCGCGGCTGAGCAGGGTGGTGCCGTAGTGCATCAACTCGGCCACGGTGCGGCCATCGCGGGCACCTTCCATCAGCGCGGCCGAGATATAGGCGATGGTTTCCGGGTAGTTGAGCTTCACACCCCGCGCCAAGCGGCGCTCGGCCACCAGGCCAGCAGTGAAGATCAGCAGTTTGTCTTTTTCCCGTGGGGTCAAATCCATGGTTCAAGGTCCTTCAAACAGCATTCATAAAAACACCGCAGATCCCCTGTGGAAACAGGCTTGTGTGGGAGCTGGCTTGCCTGCGATAGCGGTGTATCAGGCACACCGCCATCGCAGGCAAGCCAGCTCCCACATAAACTCAGTTCCACAGGTTGATCTTCATGTGCTCCAGATTCTGGGTGGAACCGCTTCTCGCCCAAGCACACTCGGACGTAACAATTTCCATAAATCAATCAGCCAACCCCGCGCCAGCAGCGCCTCACTGGCCAGGCAGCGGGCGACCAGCAAGCCGGGCAGTTGGGTCAGGTCGCCGCGAATCGCATGGGGCAGGGCGCGGCAGGTTTCCAATAATTGAGGGTCTATATCGCCGGTCAGCAACAGCGTGGCAAACACCGGTTGCCCGTCCAGCCCGATGGGCGAGTCGAGCAAACCGTCGGCGCCTACAATGCGCTGGCGCTCATGCCAGAGCAACTGGCCGTCGCGGCGAATATCCAGCTGCGATTGAAAGTGGCCTAGGTCAAAACGTTCACCACTGGCCGGGCGGCCAAGGGCGATCACGTCCCAGTAGAACAGCCGGGCATCGCCTTGCAGGTCGATGCGCGTGCTGAGTTCGGCCTGGGCAGCGCTGAACACGATGGTTTCCTGGGGCAGCCATTCCAGGGTCGCACCAGCTTCCACGGTGAGGTCGAGTGTTTGATAGGCCGGGCCGCTGGCGCGATACCACTTGGCCGCACCGGGGCTGGTCAGTTGCGCCCATGAGCCTGCACCCACGTGTGCACTGATGTCCAGGCGGTCCCCGCCGGCTATCCCGCCGGGCGGGTGGACGATGATGTGCTGGCACACCTCGGGGCCTTCGGCGTACAAGTGCTTTTGCACCCGCAGCGGGCCGAGGTGGCGGCGCATTACCGGGCGCGTGGTGTCGCCGAAGCGCGCGTAGCCGAGTTCCAGCTCGGCATGCCAGCTGGGGGTGAACAGGGCAGGGGTAACGGGCAGGTTCATGTTTTTTTACTTATCGTCAGGACACAACAGATTAAATCGTAACCAGCCCGCGCACACCCTCGCTTTCCATATTTTCACCTCGGCCCTGCTGCACGATTTCACCACGAGACATCACCAGGTACTGGTCGGCCAGTTCGGCGGCAAAGTCGTAGAACTGCTCCACCAAAAGGATCGCCATATCACCGCGTGCCGCGAGCTTTTTGATCACTGCACCGATCTCCTTGATGACTGACGGCTGGATGCCCTCGGTAGGCTCGTCGAGAATCAACAGGCGCGGGCGGCTGGCCAATGCGCGGCCAATTGCTAACTGCTGCTGTTGACCGCCGGACAGGTCGCCACCGCGCCGATGTTTCATCTGCAGCAATACGGGGAACAGTTCATAGATAAACGCCGGGACTTCCTTGGCTTCGGAGCCTGGGAAGCGCGAGAGCCCCATCAACAGGTTTTCTTCCACCGTCAGCCGTCCGAAAATCTCCCGGCCCTGGGGCACGTAGGCGATGCCCGCGTGTACGCGCTGGTGCGGTTTGAACCCGGTGATGGCCTTGCCTTCCCAATTCACCGCGCCGTCTTTGGCCGGCAGCAAACCCATCAGGCATTTGAGCAAGGTGGTCTTGCCCACGCCGTTACGGCCGAGCAGGCAGGTGACTTCGCCAATCTTCACGTCAAATGAGAGCCCGCGCAGGATGTGGCTACCGCCGTAATACTGATGCAGCTTGTCGACTTGCAGCATGTTCAAAACCTCCTCAATTCCCCACTGAGGGAACTGGATCAAATGTGGGAGCTGGCTTGCCTGCGATGGCGGTGTATCAGGCTCACCGCTATCGCAGGCAAGCCAGCTCCCACATAAAGCGGTGCGCGTCAGCGACCGAGGTAAACCTCGATAACGCGCTCGTTTTCCTGCACCTGTGCAAGCGACCCTTCGGCCAGCACGCTGCCCTGGTGCAACACGGTCACGTGGTCGGCAATCGAACCGACAAACCCCATGTCGTGTTCCACCACCATCAGCGAATGCTTGCCCGCCAGGCGCTTGAACAGCTCGGCGGTGAACTCGGTTTCGGCGTCGGTCATGCCCGCCACCGGTTCATCCAGCAGCAACAGTTGCGGGTCTTGCATCAGCAGCATGCCGATTTCCAGGAACTGCTTCTGCCCGTGGGACAGCAACCCCGCCGGGCGCAGTGCCGAGGCGGTCAGGCGGATGGTATCGAGCACTTCCTCGATGCGGTCTTTCTGTTCGCCGCTCAGGCGTGCGCGCAGGCTGGCCCATACCGACTTGTCAGTCTTTTGCGCCAGCTCCAGGTTTTCGAACACGCTCAGGGCTTCGAACACCGTAGGCTTCTGGAACTTGCGGCCAATGCCGGCCTGGGCGATCTGCACTTCGCTCATGCTGGTCAAGTCGAGAGTTTCGCCAAACCAGGCCTTGCCGTGGCTGGGGCGGGTCTTGCCGGTGATCACGTCCATCAGTGTGGTCTTGCCCGCGCCGTTGGGGCCGATGATGCAGCGCAACTCGCCGACGCCGATATACAGGTTCAAGTCATTGAGCGCCTTGAAGCCATCGAAGCTGACGCTGATGTCTTCCAGGGTCAGGATGGTGCCGTGGCGGGTGTTCAGGCCCTTGCCGGCAGCCTGGCCGATACCGATGGCATCGCGGCCGCTGCCTGCATCGAAAATAGGTTCAAGCATGACGTTCCTCATTTCTTCAGCAGGCCGATGATGCCCTTGGGCAGGTACAGGGTGACGATGATGAACAGCGCCCCAAGGAAGAACAGCCAGTATTCCGGGAAGGCCACGGTGAACCAGCTCTTCATGCCATTGACCACACCGGCGCCCAGCAACGGCCCGATCAAGGTGCCGCGCCCGCCCAGGGCTACCCATACGGCGGCTTCGATAGAGTTGGTCGGCGACATTTCGCTGGGGTTGATAATGCCCACTTGCGGTACATACAACGCGCCTGCCAAACCACACAGCACCGCACTCAACACCCACACAAACAGCTTGAAGCCACGTGGGTCGTAGCCGCAGAACATCAGGCGGTTCTCGGCGTCACGCAATGCCGTCAGCACGCGGCCGAACTTGCTCTGCGCCAGGCGCCAGCCGGTGTACAAGCTGGCGACCAGCAACAGTACGGTGGCCACAAACAGCACCGCCCGCGTGCCCGGCTCGGTGATGCCAAAGCCCAGAATGCTGCGAAAGTTAGTGAAGCCGTTATTGCCGCCAAACCCGGTTTCGTTGCGGAAAAACAGCAGCATCCCGGCAAAGGTCAACGCCTGGGTCATGATCGAGAAATACACGCCCTTGATCCGCGAACGAAAGGCGAAGAACCCGAACACCAACGCCAATAAACCGGGTGCCAATACCACCAGGCACATGGCCCAGAGGAAGTGCTCGGTGCCGACCCAATACCACGGCAATTCGGTCCACGACAAAAAGGTCATGAACGCCGGCAACTCATCGCCGGACGCCTGGCGCATCAGGTACATGCCCATCGCATAACCGCCGAGGGCAAAGAACAAACCGTGGCCGAGGGACAACATCCCCGCATAGCCCCACACCAGATCCAGCGCGAGGGCGACGATGGCGTAGCAGAGGATCTTGCCCACCAGCGTCAGGGTGTAGGCCGAGACGTAAAACGGATTTGCCGGCGACAGCAGCGAGCACAAAGGCAGCGCCAGCAGCAGGATCAAAATCACCGTACCCACCGCTATCGTGATCTTGGGGCCGGCCTTTTGCGCGGCGGTAAGCATCAATGGCTGGTTCATCAGTCGATCACCCGTCCTTTTAGTGCAAAGAGTCCTTGCGGGCGTTTCTGGATAAACAGAATGATCAGCGCGAGGATCAGGATCTTGCCGAGCACGGCGCCGATCTGCGGTTCAAGAATCTTGTTGGCGATGCCCAGCCCGAAGGCGGCCATCACGCTACCGGCCAACTGGCCGACGCCGCCGAGCACCACCACCAGGAACGAGTCGATGATGTAGCTCTGGCCCAGTTCCGGGCCGACGTTGCCGATCTGGCTCAGCGCCACACCACCCAGGCCCGCGATACCGGAGCCAAGGCCAAAGGCGAGCATGTCCACACGCCCGGTGGGCACGCCGCAGCAGGCGGCCATGTTGCGGTTCTGGGTGACGGCGCGCACGTTGAGGCCCAGGCGCGTCTTGTTCAGCAGCAGCCAGGTCAGCACTACCACGCACAGGGCAAAGGCGATGATCACGATGCGGTTGTACGGCAGCACCAGGTTGGGCAGCACTTGAATGCCGCCGGACAGCCATTCGGGGTTGGCGACTTCGACGTTCTGCGCACCGAACACCAGGCGCACCAGCTGGATCAGCATCAGGCTGATGCCCCAGGTGGCCAGCAGGGTTTCCAGCGGCCGCCCGTAGAGGTGGCGAATCACCGTGCGCTCCAGCGCCATGCCAATCGCGGCAGTCACAAAGAAAGCCACCGGCAGCGCAATCAGCGGGTAGAACTCGATGGCCGACGGTACGTAGCGCTGCATCATCAACTGCACCACATACGTGGAGTAAGCGCCGAGCATCAGCATCTCGCCGTGGGCCATGTTGATCACGCCAAGCAGGCCGAAGGTGATCGCCAGGCCCAGGGCCGCGAGCAGCAGGATCGAACCCAAAGACATGCCACTGAAAGCCTGGCCGAGGATCTCGCCGAACATCAATTTGCGTTTGACCTGAGCCAGGCTGGTCTCGGCGGCGGTGTGCACGGCGGCATCGGTTTCGACACCGGGCGCCAGCAGCGCCTCAAGGCGTGTGCGCGCCAGCGGGTCACCGGTACTGCCTAGCAGGCGCACGGCGGCGAGGCGAATGACCGGGTCGGGGTCGACCAGTTGCAGGTTGGCCAGGGCCAGGCTCAACGCGGTGTGCACGGCCTCGTTGGTCTCGGCGGCGACTTGCTGGTCGAGGAATTTGAGCTGCGCAGGTTGTGCGCTTTTTTGCAGGGTTTGCGCAGCAGCGAGGCGCACCTTCGGGTCGGCGGCGAGCAGTTGCTGGCTGGCTTGCACGTTGTCGATCAAGCCGCGCAGGCGGTTGTTCAGGCGCACGGTTTTGGTTTCGCCGTTGACGTTAAGTTGGCCTTGTTGCAGCGCGTCCACCAGCTCGATGCGCGCCGGGTCGGGCTGGGCGGCCCAGTCCTGGAGCAGCTTGGCTTGTTGCATCGGGTTGGCGTTGATGAAGTCTTCGGCGTCGCTGGCGTGTGCGGCAAAGGGCAGCAACAGCAGGGCGGCGAGGATGAGGCGGTAAAGGGCAGTGGGCATAGTCTTGGGCCTTGCTCGAACAAATGTGGGAGCTGGCTTGCCTGCGATGGCGGTGTATCAGATACACCCAGTTGTCTGCATCGCAGGCAAGCCAGCTCCCACAGGGTGTGTGTCAGCCTTAAGGGCCGACACCCCTCGGATCAGTTGCTCTTCACGGCATAGTCCGGCTTTTTGTCATTACCCGGAATGTACGGGCTCCACGGTTGGGCGCGGATCGGCTTCTCGGTCTGCCATACCACCGAGAACTGCCCGTCGGCCTGGATTTCACCGATCATCACCGGCTTGTGCAGGTGGTGGTTGGTCTTGTCCATGGTCAGGGTGAAGCCCGACGGCGCGGCGAAGGTCTGGCCGGCCATGGCTTCACGGACTTTGTCGACATCGGTGGATTTGGCTTTCTCAACCGCCTGTGCCCACATATGGATGCCTACGTAGGTGGCTTCCATCGGGTCGTTGGTCACGGCTTTGTCCGCGCCTGGCAGGTTGTGGGCTTTGGCGTAGGCCTTCCAGTCCGCAACGAATTTCTTGTTCACCGGGTTCTCCACCGACTGGAAGTAGTTCCAGGCCGCGAGGTTGCCCACCAGTGGCTTGGTGTCGATGCCGCGCAGCTCTTCTTCACCCACCGAGAACGCCACCACCGGTACATCGGTAGCTTTCAAACCCTGGTTGGCCAGCTCCTTGTAGAACGGCACGTTGGAGTCGCCATTCACGGTGGAGATCACTGCGGTCTTGCCGCCGGCCGAGAACTTCTTGATGTTGGCGACGATGGTCTGGTAATCGCTATGGCCGAACGGGGTGTAGACCTCTTCAATATCTTTATCCGCTACGCCTTTGGAATGCAGGAACGAACGCAGGATCTTGTTGGTGGTGCGTGGGTACACATAATCGGTACCGAGCAGGAAGAAGCGCTTGGCGCCGCCACCTTCTTCGCTCATCAGGTATTCCACGGCCGGGATCGCCTGCTGGTTAGGCGCTGCACCGGTATAGAACACGTTCGGCGACATCTCTTCACCTTCGTATTGCACCGGGTAGAACAGCAGGCCGTTGAGTTCTTCGAACACCGGCAATACCGATTTACGTGACACCGAGGTCCAGCAGCCAAACACCACGGCAACCTTGTCCTGGGTCAGCAACTGCCGGCCTTTTTCGGCAAACAGCGGCCAGTTCGACGCCGGGTCCACCACCACCGGTTCCAGCATCTTGCCGTTCACACCGCCCTTGGCGTTGATCTCGTCGATGGTCATCAAGGCCATGTCTTTAAGCGAAGTTTCGGAGATTGCCATGGTGCCGGACAGCGAGTGCAGGATGCCGACCTTGATGGTCTCTGCGGCCTGGACGGTCCAGGTCAAACCCATGGCGGCAATGGATGCCGACAAAGTGAAAGCCTTGATCAAGCTACGACGCTTCATGGTGCGATCTCCGTAAACCGATAGTGTTGTGGGGCAGATACACAGGGCTTTGCAAAGGCTGTGCCTGCGCCGTGCAGTACCGGTTTCAGGGCGCTATGGCGCCCGTCGCTGTCGCATGGCGCACCAGTGTGGCGCCGCTAAAGCGGCCCCGTGCAGGGCAAGCCTCAAAACGGGGCATCGCGTGAGGGCGGACTTGTTGGGGTGCCTATTTGGCACCCCAGGTCGCCTGCCATTGCCGAAGATGGGCTTTATGGCCGCCAATCCTGGCGCCATGAAGCCTGTCATAGGAAGGTGATGCGATGGCACGAGTCAAACGTGGCTGGTTTGGGGCAGACCCCAAGCCAGAGGTGGAGTTGCCCCCGGTTGGGCCGGGGTTTGTCAGCATGGATGATGCGGCCCGGTATGCCCATCACCAGATGGGTGGCGCGCAGGACAAGGAGTATGGCGGGGTCATTATGCAAAGCCTGGCCGACGATCTGTTTTACGCGACCGACCCCATTGAGGGCGGCGAGAATTTTTTTGATGTGGGCACGGTTCTCAACGAGGACAGTAATAAGCGGCTCCTGCATCCCGAGGGCTATCGGTGCGTGGCGGATTATCACTCGCACCCGGACTTTTTCACCCAGTACAAAAGCAACAACCCTGAGCTTTCAGCTCGTCAGATCAAGGCGCTGAACAGCTTTTATTCCGAGCCTGACTTGATCGGCAATATTCTGGATCCGGTATTTTTCAGCGCCTTCTATGTGTCCGGCCCTGATGGTTCGTTGTTCAAGCACGTCCCCACCCGTTCGGAGGCCGAGCGGCGTTTTGCCGTGTGGCTGCGGGACAAGGAACCGTTCGGCAGGCCCGAAGGCTATGACGGTGTGGTGGAGAATCTATTCAAGAAAGTCGCCAGCGTCAGCCAGCTGTCGATTGTCGTGTCCAACGCCGTGTGGGGCGGCTCTACGGGAGAGGTGCCCCACACATGGACGCCCTACCGGGTCTTCAAAACCAAAACCCAGGAGCTGCCGCCCTGTGGCCCCGTGCAGGCGAGCCTCACCGATGCGCTCAGCCACGCTCGGGCGCGTTTGGCCGCTATGCCAGGGGCGGCCCAGTATGTGTTCCTGCTCAAGCATGATACCCAGGACTTGTATGGGGTGACCGAGCCTTCTGGCACGGTCGACCGCCAGCCCTCGGTGCAAGAGGTTTTTCCCAAGGACATGGACGGCAAACATCGCCTGCCTGCGCATTTTCACTTGATCGGTATTTGCCTGGGCAAGACGGGCTATGCGGCATTGGCCCAGACCCGGCAACCATGGCTGTACCGCAATTTCTTTTCACCCCCGGAACTGGTCCGGCACCTTTACCAGGGGCGATTGGTGCCTGAACTGCTCAAGCAGTCCGGGCTGTCGATATTTCTTAACACCGAAGATGGCGCGGTGTTGCGCTACACCTGTTCATTCTCGGCTATCGAAGCGCAGCTTTATCGTGTTGAGCCTGACGGCGCGATTGTGGATAACCAAATCGATTCGACCTTGATCGCCGGCAGCCTCAAACCGAGTGAGTTCGTGCAGCGCCTGGCGGCGGCGGGACAATTGACGGTGCTCAAGGCCAGCGCTCCCGGCAAGGGCAGCCAACTCTGGGACAAAACCGGCACGGTCGAGGCGAATTGGCGACCCTTTTCTGGCATTCCCTTACCGGTGTTCAGTCCGGCCTTTATCACCGCCGATGATGCGGCGCGTTGGGCGCATGCGGTGATCGGCCAGCGTCGTGACATTGAGTATGGTGGTGTGATCTTCAAGCGCGGCAATCGCTTCTACGCCACAGATCCCATCGCAGGAGAGCGCGTTCAATTTGATCACGGGCGCATGTTGGCCCGTGACAGTGAGGGCAAGTTCATCGCCCCTGATGATTACCAGGCCGAGGCCTTTTACCACTCTCATCCCGCCGATGCTGAGGGCATCAAGCGCGCACTTCCACACTTCACGGCGGACCAGGTGCAGGTGTTCAACAACTTCTATTCCGGTGCCGATCAACTCTTCAGCTTTGAAAAAAGAATGTTCGCCAAAGTCCACTATTTGTCCGGGCCAGATGATGTGCTGCTCAAGTATGTCAGCAGTGGCTCGATCGCTGAAAAAACGCTGGACCTGCAACTGCGCGGCGGGCCGGGTGAAACCAGCAGTGATTTCGAGCATCCCATCCGGTTGCTGGCTGCGGCGGGTGAGTTGTGGACAGTGATTGCCAACCCGGTATGGGGAGGCGTTCGCGGGCGTATAAGCAACACATGGCGGATCAGAACGCCGGCGACCCTTGCACCGCAACAACCGTTTTTTACTCAGGTGTTTTCACGGCCTGAGCTTGCGGTGTTGCGTGCACTTTCGCTGGCGGGGAGCGAGGGCGGCCGGTGTGGCTTTGTACTCAAGCACTCCCGTGATGACGCGTATGTTGCGACGTTGGCACTGCCCAAGGGTGATCCACTGTTTTCGCCAAACCTGGTGTTTCCAAAACGCCCAGACGGCAAGCTGCGCTTGCCTTCGCAATTTCGGCTGGAAGCCATTTACTTCAGCAGTTGGTACGAGACCGGCGAAATTGCCGCCCGGGAAACCTGGCTGGCCAGTGCGTTTTTCACCCCGGCGCAGGTGGTGGCCGCCACCCGTCAAGCGCGCGCAAGCCAGGACAGCCAGAGCCCGGCCCGTGGGTTGTCGCTGTACATGCTGGCCTCGGATTCATCGCTGTTGAGCTTCAGGGTGCCCGCAGCCACGAACACCACCGATCTGGTGCGGGAAACCGACACGGGCGAGCTAAACGATAACGGTGCTCAGGCGGCCATGCTCACCGGTACGTTGAGCCCTCGGGCTTACGTGCGCAGGGTTATTGCGGCGACGGACCTTTCGGTGGTGCAGGCCGGAGGATTGTGGCGCAAGGTCGGGAGGGTAGATAACCGCTCGAACCTGATAGAGTCGTTTTACAAGGCAACCCTTAGCCGTTCGTTTCTCTCGGCGCGCGATGCCGCGGTGTATGCCCATGAGCAAATCAACAACTGGCGTGGCGGCTACTACGGCGGTTATATACTCAAGGGCGAAGACGGCCGTTTTGTTATCACTGAGCCAGTGTCCAGTGCGGCCAACCCATTTGCCTTCACTCTGTTTTTTCCACGCGACGGTAACGGGCCGTTGATCCCGCCGGAGCCTTATGTGTTGCATGCTCGCTACGGTTCCCATATCGCTCTGTCGATGGTGAGCCCGGCCTGGGTTGCGCGGCGCGGCTGGACGCATGAGGAGGCGCAGATCAACCTGCAAGTGTTCTCCGATGATGAAATGTACTCGATCATTCCGGCCGGTCGCGTGGCGTACCTGTCGGGGGCCAGTGATTGCTTGTTGGAGTACACCCCAAATCATTCGGCGCAGGAACAGTTGCTGCTGGCCAATATCGGCCCGCAGGCTGGCGACAACAGCCTCGGCAAGCGCCTCGACAGCGGGCAGATCCGGCCGGCCGATTGGGTCCGGCGGCTGGCCGAGGCGGGGGACTTCAAGATCATCCTGGGCAACCCGTTATGGGGCCAGCGTTCGGTGGTCTACAACGACTGGACGCCTAACTATTCCTACGCACCAAGATCGGGCCCACCTGACTACACCACCTACGGTGCCGTATTTGCCAGTGCCGATGAGGCGGCCCGTAACCTGCACGGACGCGTGCATGCGCGCAACTTCGCGCAGGCGGCCTGTTTTGCTTTCATCCTCAAGCATAGGGACAAGGAGCAGTACATCGCCAGCGAGGTAGTGGGCGTTGTCAGTGAGAGCGAACTGTTCAATCTCAACAGCCTGTTTGAACTTAAGCCCGAGGGGGGTTACCAGCTACCCGATGGTTTTATATTGCACGGGCTGTTTCGCTCGCAGCAATGGTCACGTGCCGGGCAAAATACGTCGAACGCCTGGTTGACGCTGTTTTTTGTCACGCCAACAGTATTGTTCTCTGCTCTTTTTGCCGCTATTCGGAGTGGCCCGAGCAACCTGTCGGTGTACTTTTCCACCCTTGATGGCGCGCTGTTGCGGTATGAGCCCCCGCGGCTTGACGTCAAAAGTGGCGGCCCGGCAGATACATTGCTGACGCAGGCGCAGCAAGCATTGGACTCCGGCGAGAAGACACCCCAGAGCTTCCTCAGTGAGTGGGCGCTGAAGGGAATGCTGCATGTGGTACGTACCAGCCAGTTCTGGGATAAAAAAGGTCAGGTCGCCCCTAGCTGGAGCAGTTACGCAACCCTGACACCGCGGCGTTTAAGCCCCTGCTTCGCGAGTGCCGACGATGCAGCCCGCTATGCAGCTGCCAGGGTGAACAACGGATACTATCGGCGTTTTGCCGGGGTGATACTCAGGCTGGGAAATGGTCTGTTTGTCTCGACTGAACCACTGGCGCTTCCACCTCAAGGGTTGGCATTACACTGGATATACCCGGATCGGGCTGCTGATTTAGCGCTTTACCCTCAGAACAGTACGATTGTTGCGCGCTATCGTTCTTTGATAGATCAAGAGGGGCCGTTGTTGTTATCCGTCGCCCAAAAAGCCATCTATAAAACCATGATACCGACTGCGGTATTGTCAAACCTGTTGCGTCGTGAGGCCCACCTTAACCGTGAATATGTGTTTGGCCCCAGTGGCTCGATCCTCAGTTACCACCTGTCGGGCTCTGCCGAGGAGGAGCGACTCAAGGATCGTCTCGCGCCACTTAACAAGGTCAAGGGTGATTACGGTGACAACAGTATTGAGCAGCAACTTCGCAGTGGCACGCTCTCGCCGCAGGACTTCATCACCGAGGTGGTGAAAGCCGGCAATCTGAGCGTGATAGAAGGCGATGGGGTATGGGGTCCGCCCAGAAAGTTGGCGGGGGATTTTGTGGCGAATATACCGCCAACCCATCCTGGGGATATTCGCGCTGTGTTCATGGACGCGCCCTGCAGCCCGATTTTCACCCGGGCGGTCGATGCCGTTCGTTACGCTCAACGCCTATGGAAGCCTCAAACCGAAGTGGCCTTCGGTTACGTACTCAAGTCGGCTAACAAACCGTTCTATAAGGCAACCCTGGCGCTTGTCAGAGACGACTTTGCTGATTTTAAACAGGTCTTTATCGACGGCCAATTGCCACAGGGCTATGTGTTTGATGGTTTGTATCTCTGTGCTTCGACCGTGGCCATCGCCGGTAGCAATGATGAAATGGCGCGCAGTTTTTTCCCGCCCCAGTACATCGCCAAGGCACTCAACGTTGTCACCTATGCACGTAACGGCAGTGCTCCGACGCTGTATCTGTTGTGCAGCGACGGTGCGCTGCTCACGTATGAGTTTCCCAAAACGGCGCCGTTGTACCCATGGACGAGCAAGGCACATATCGAACGCACACAATTGCTCGATGGCTCCCTTACGGTACGTGATTATGTGCGCCGCCTTGCGGGCGCGGGGAAGTTGTACATTCGGGTGACCAGTGAGGTCTGGGGTAAGAAAGAGAGGGTCACTGAGCATTGGGAGCCGAATAAAGCGCCTCATGCTTTCGGCGACGATCCGCATTTTCATTCGTTCTGCGGCCCGCTGTTTACTTACACCGATGATGCGGCCCGCTATGCACAAGGCTTGGTTGCACCGTTCAAGGGCAAGCAGTACCTGGGCGCTGTGCTGGTGCCGGGGCAAACGCCGGGGTACGTCGCGCTGGACCCGGTGGAAGATCAGGGTACGGGAAGTACCAGTACCCTGGAATTGTTGTTCTGGGCTGATCATGCCGGGTTTGATGTACCGCCTGAAAATACACTGAGTACCTACAAAATCGCCGCTGTGCAGGCGTTCTATAAAGCCATTGCGTCGACGTCCAGCTTTGAAGCGATAGATAAAGAACTCTTGGGTAACTTCGTTGCCAAGGACGATCTTCACGACTACGTGTCGGTAGCCAGGGCGAATGCCCCTGACGCCGAGAGTTGTTATCTGTCCTGCCGCAATGGTGCGCTGCTCAAGTACGTACCGGCGTTTACGGCATCTGAAGACCGATTGCTTGCCCCGGGTATGGCACCAGTGCCCCGTGTGTTCGTTGCGCGATTGCGAACCTTGGGCAAATTGTCAGTGCTGGTCACCGATGCCTTCTGGAGAGTTGCTGGGCCATTGGGTGAGGAGTGGAGCGAGGCAGAGCCGGAACCCGAAGAGTTCTGGTATGAACGGAATCGGGACGAACTCTGAGTTCAGCGCTTACGCATCAACCCGATAAAAAACAGCCCGCCAATCGCCGCCGTCGCCACGCCAATGGGCAAGTCTTCGGGGGCGATCAGGGTGCGGGCGGCGACATCAACCCACACCAGGAACAGGCTGCCCAGCAACGCGCACACCGGCAATAAGCGCCGGTGCTCAGCGCCCACAAGACGCCGCGCAATATGCGGCACCATCAGCCCGACAAAGCCTATGGAGCCGCTGATGGACACCAGCACACCGGTCATCAACGACGCCACCAGGAACACCTTCAAACGCACAGAACGTGCGTTCATGCCCAGGGTCACGGCGGTCTGTTCGCCGGCCATCAATGCGTTCAGTGGCCGCGCCATGCCCACCAGTATCAACAGCCCCAGCAGCACAGTCGCAGTGGGGATCGCCAACAGTTCCCAGCGCGCCAGGCCCAGGCCGCCGAGCATCCAGAACATCACCGCCGAGGCGGCGCGATGGTCGCCCATGAACAGCAGCAGGTTGGCCACCGCCATCATCACGAATGACACGGCTACGCCGCACAACAGCAGGCGATCACTCTCCAGGCGGCCGTTACGACTGGCCACGGCCAGCACCACCAGCATGCTCAGCAGCGCACCGATGAAGGCGGCGATAGGTAAGGTCAGCAAGCCGACGACTTCCCCTACGTGCAACACCACGACCACCGCGCCGAGAGTGGCGCCGGAGGTCACGCCGAGCAGGTGCGGGTCGGCCAGCGGGTTGCGCGTCACCGCCTGCAACACGGCGCCGATCAACGCCAGCCCGGCGCCGACCAGTGCGCCAAGCAACATGCGCGGCACGCGGATCAACCAGACGATATGTTCCTGGCCGGTGCTCCAGTTGACGTCACCGAGGCCGAAGGCCTTGTTGAGCAGAATCCGCCACACCACGTCCGCTGGCACCCGCGCCGAGCCAAACCCCAGCGAGATCACGCAAGAGACCAGCAACAACGCGCCAAGCGCACTCAGCAGCAGAGCATAGCGGCGGCTGATCATTCGCCGTGGAACCCTTTGGCCAGGGTTTCCACCGCCAGCACGTTGTCGATGCCTGGCGTTGCCTGCACATACGGGATCACGATAAAGCGCTGATTCTTGATGGCGTCCACCGACTGCAACGCCGGGTTATCCAACAGGAATTGTTCTTTTTGCGCGGCGGTGATTTCGCTGTAGTCGACAATCACGATCACCTGCGGGTTGCGCTCCACGACTGTCTCCCAATTGACGCGGGTCCAGCTGGCGTCGATGTCATCGAGGATATTGCGCCCGCCTGCGGCGGTGATCAGCGCTTGCGGCATGCCGAGGCGGCCGGAGGTCATGGCGCGGTCTTCGCCGCTGTCATAGAGGAACACCCGAGGCTTGTCGGCGGGCAGGTGCTGTTGCACCTCGGCCACTTGCGCCTGCATCTGCGCGATCAAGGCCGTGGCGCGGTCCTGCACGTTGAAGATCTTGCCCAGGTTGCGCAGGTCGTTATAGGTGTCGTCCAGGGTCGCGGCCGGGCGCTTCATTACGAAGGCGCAGGACTCGGTCAGCTCGTAGACGTTGATGCCCAGTGGCTGCAAAGTTTGCGGCGTGAGATCGCCGCCCACGCGCATGCCGTAATCCCAGCCGGCGAAGAAGAAATCCACGTTGGCGTTGAGCAGGGTTTCCACCGACGGGTACTTGCTCGCCAGCTCCGGCAGGCCGACGAGAGTGTCGGCCATTTGCGGCGTCACCGACTTCCAGCCGGTGACGCCACTGTAGCCGGCCATGTGATCCTTGAGCCCCAGGGCGAGCATCATTTGGGTCATGTTGATGTCGTGGCTGACCGCGTATTTCGGCGCTTCCTGAAAGGTCACGTCGCGGTTGCAGCTTTTGACGGTCACCGGGTAATGGGTGGCTTCGGCAAACGCTTGGGCAGTGCCGAACAACAACGCGAGAGACAACAGGGAGCGCAGGATCATGGTTGGGTTATCCAGGTGATTCGGGGGTAGCCGGCCAAAGGGTGAGCGTCGATCAAGGCTTCGACGCCGAAGACATCACGCAGCAACTCGGCGGTCAGCACTTGGTGAGGCGTGCCGCTGGCGACAATGCGCCCATGGTTGATCACGTATAAACGGTCACAGAAAGCCGCGGCCAGGTTCAGGTCATGAATGCTGGCCAGGGTGCCGATGTTCAAGCGCTTGACCAGCCGCAGCAGCTCCAACTGGTAGCGTGGGTCGAGGTGGTTGGTCGGCTCGTCGAGGATCAACAATTGCGGCTGCTGCGCCAAGGCGCGGGCGAGGATCACGCGCTGCTTTTCACCGCCCGAGAGCGTGGCGAACGCGTGGTCTTCAAAGCCGTGCATACCGACCGATTCCAGTGCCTGCCGGATGAGATGCTGGTCGTGCAGTGTGTCGCCATCGAACAACCCCTTGTGGGGCGTGCGGCCCATGCCGACCACTTCGTCGACGCGCAAGCCGAAGGTGTCCGGGAACTCCTGCAGCACCACCGCGATGCGTTGTGCGCACCATTTTGCGCTTTGTTTCCACACATTCTGGTGTTCGAGCAGCACGTCACCGCGTTCGGGTTTGCTGAAGCGATAAGCGCAGCGCAACAGGCTGGTCTTGCCGCTGCCGTTAGGGCCGATCAGCCCGACAAACTCGCCCGCGCCGACCTGCAGGCTGGCATCTCGCAGCTGGAAGCGATGATTGCAGTGGTCGTGGCCGGGTGGGGTCCAACCAAGGTCGGTGAGGGTGAGTGAGGCCATCAATATTCTCAAGTTCAACACAGTAAATTGTGGGAGCTGGCTTGCCTGCGATAGCGGTGTATCAGGCAGACCGCTATCGCAGGCAAGCCAGCTCCCACACTAGTCCATGTGTTTCAGTTAGAAGGTGTAGTCCGCCGTGACGAAGAACGAGCGCGGCTCCCCGAGTATCCACTGTTGGCCGTTGTTGTACTGGCTGACGGCGTAGGTGCGGTTGAACAGGTTGTTCAGCTCAAGGCCCAGGGTGGTATTGCGCATGGCCTTCCACGATACGCTGGCGTCGGCCACGGTGTAGCTCGGCACTTCGCTGCGGTTGGCGGTGTCGGCATAACGGGCGCTGACGTAACGCACACCGGCACCGGCGCGAATGTCATCGGTCACCGCCTTGCTCAACCACAGGTTGGCGGTGCGGTTCGGCACGTCCACCGGGCGGTTGCCGTCGTGGGAAACAGCCTGGCCGTTGACCACTTCGGAAAAGTCGTCGTACTGCGCCCGCACAATGGCCGCATTGGCTTGCAGCTGCCAGGCGTTGGGCAGTTGCAGGTCCAGGCTGGCTTCCAGGCCGTTGGAGGATTGCTGGCCGACTTGCTCCTTGAGGGTGGTGCCGGGGATGCTCACCAGCAGTTTCTTTTTGACGATGTGATAGGCCGCCAGGGTCCATTCACCACGTGAGTCCCAGAACGCCTGCTTGAAGCCGATTTCGGCCTGTTTGGCGGTGGACAAACCAAACTGCTGCTGGCTCGGGCTCAGGCTGATCAGGCTGCCGACACCGTCGGTGCTGGTGGCGTACTGGCCGTAGATCGAGGTGCTCGGTGTGATCGCGTAGACCAGGCCGGCTTTCCAGTTGTTACCGGTCAGGGTCTTGTCGGAATCTGTGTTCGCAGCCGTCAGATCATTGCTATCGATGTGCAGGTAGTCGCGGCGCGCGCCAGTGATCAACGAGAGTTTATCGGTCAGCTGCAGGCGGTTTTCGGCAAAAGCAGCGAGCTGTTTGGTGGTGCTGACCGACTGCGCAATAAACGGGCTGTCGCTCACAAACGGCTGTGGCACCGGATGCTGAATATCCACCGGCTGGCCGCCGCCTGGCACGTCGTTAAACGGCGCATTGCTGGCCAGGCGGAAGCGAATACGATTGTACTCAACGCCTGTCACCGTCTGGCTGTCGAGGCCGAACAGTGTGTGCTTGAAGGTGAACGTCTGGCGGTCACCGACCTGTTCCTGGTTGTGCTTGATGCCCAGGTAGTCCTGGCGCACCAAACCGCCATTCACAAAATTGTAGCTCTCGGCGTTCTGCCAGCGGCGCTGGTTTTTCAGGTACGACAGCTCGTTGGTGGCGGTGACGTTATCGTTGATCTGCCACTCGCTGGTCAGGCGCGTCCACTGGTCGTTGTAGTGCTGTTTGTCGTTGCTGACGTTGTAGTTTTTGTCGCGCAGGCCTTTGTGCAACTGGCCGTTGATCAGCGGCGTGCCGTAGTAGTTCTGCGGGCTCTGGTCGCCGTAGTCGTGGGCCAGGGTGAAGCTCAGGTTATCGGCCGGCTGCCAGCGCAGCGCGCCGCTGACGAAATCGCTGGCGGAGTCGCCTCGCGCGATAAAGCCGTTGCTGCGCAGGCGGTTGACGTTCAGGCGGTAGCTCAGTGTGTCGGTCAGCGAGCCGCCGCTGTCCAGGGCTTGCTGCTGGCGGTCATCGGAACCGTAGCCCAGGCGCAGGTGGTTTTCGATCTCGCCGCTGAACGGCTTTTTCGCAATGGTATTGATCACTGCGCCGGTCGCACCCTGGCCGTACATCACCGAGGCCGGGCCGCGCAGCACATCCACGCGCTCAACCGACCAGGTGTCCACGGGAAAGGTGGACGTGCCTGCGCCGTCGAACATACGCTGCCCGTCATACAGTTGCAGTACCGAACTCTGCCCGGTAAAACCACGGGCCTGCAACGACGTGCCGCCGTCGCCCGGCGAGCCGGTGCGGCTGATGCCGGTGGCGCGGGAGATGGCGTCCTGCACACTGGCGTCGCCGCGTTCGCGGATCTTCTCGCCGGTCTGGCTCTCAACGCTGCCTGGCGTTTGCAAGGCCGTGAGGTTCAGGCGCGAACCGGCAGTGGTCGGTGTGTTCAGGTCGACACGTTCGTCATCCACGGCGGGCGCGGTCACGGGGCTGGCGGGCAGGGTCAGCGCCTGGGCATTGTTGTGCAGGGCGAGCAGGCATACGCCGCACGCAAGGTACTTGTTCATCGGTCGATCAATCGCTTCTTGAAAGGGTGTGCTCGCCGCAGGGCGCGGCGAGCAACGATAACGCAGAAAGTGTTATAAGTTAACACTTATTGGCTGCGCGACTAAAGTCGCGCAAGGTTACAGAAGGCCTCTGCCGTGGGCATCTCGCCTGCTTCATGCAGAACCTGAGGCCGATTCACGTTGGCCGAAAAAGCGCGCCAGCACCAGGCGATCCAAGGCCCACACCACGATCAACGAAGCGCCCACCAGCGGAAAAATAATCGCCAGCGCGAGCATGATCACCATCGCGGTTTTCCACTTGGGCAGGTCATGGCGCAACGGCGGAACGCCCAGCCCACCTTGTGGCCGACGCTTCCACCAGATCACCACGCCACTCACCGCACTGAGCAGAATCATCAAGCAGATCACCAGCACGATCAGTTGATTGACCCACCCGAACATCTTGCCCTCATGCAGCATCACGCCGGTTTCGGTGGCGCGTGCGACGAGGTTGTAGTGTTCCCAGCGTACATCGGCCAGCACTTTGCCGGTGTACTGGTCCACATGCAGGGTCGCGTCATTGCGTGGGTCGTTGGCGAACACCGCGACAGTAAACACGCCTTCGGCAGTGGTGGGGAACGTGATGCTGTAGCCGGGTTCGACCTTGCGCGCGTTGGCCAGGTCGACCACTTGTTGCAGGCGTACAGTCGGCGCGGCAGGCCCTGAATGCATGGCGCCGTGATTCATATGTTCGGCGTGGTCGCCGGACATCGGCATTGGCGTGTTCTCCATTGCCCACGGCACAGTCTGCTGGCTGGCCGTATTGAGGCTGCGCGCTTGCTGGTCGGACTGCGGCACGTTGTTCCACATCGCGGCGGGAAACTTATTCCACAGCTCGGCGTATTGTTTGCCCCAGAAGCCGGTCCAGGTCATGCCGCTGAGCAGCATCACCAGCAAAAATGTCGCGCCCCAGAAACCGGCGACCGCGTGCATATCGCGCCAGAACACTCGGCCACGGCTGTTCAAGCGAGGCCACAACACGCCCGCCGAAGACTTGCCGCGTGGCCACCACAGGTACACGCCGGATACCACCAGCATCACGCCCCAACCGGCGGCGAGTTCCACCAAACGGTCGCCGACGGTGCCGATCATCAGCTCGCCATGCAGTGCGCGGGCGATGGCTTGCAGGTTGTATTGGGCATCCTGTTCACCGAGGACGGTGCCGCGATACGGGTCGACGAACACCGTCACTTCGCGGTCATCGTTGTGCATCACGAATTGTGCGCTGCTGGTGGCGTCGGCGGGTGGCAGGTATTTGCTGATTTTGCCCTGGGGAAAAGCTGCCTGGGCGCGTTGCAGTTGTTCGTCGGCGCTGAGGGCGCGCTCGGCGCTTTGCACGTTGAGCAGGTTGCCGTACATCAGCGGGTCGAGCTGGGGTTTGAACAGGTAGATGATGCCGGTGAGGGCCAGCAGCACCATGAACGGGGCGACGAAGAGGCCGGCGTAGAAGTGCCAGCGCCAGGCCAGGTTGTAGAAGGAAATTTTTGGGGTGGTCATCATTAGGCTCCGCAAGGCTTTAGATATTTTTTGTCTGTCAGGCCGCTATCGCAGGCAAGCCAGCTCCCACATTTGGAATGCATTTCCCTGTGGGAGCGGGCTTGCCCGCGATGCTTTTAGAAGCTCATGTCGACTTTGGTCCAGAGCGTACGCCCCGGCTCCTTGATGGCTTGCGGGTCGTTGGCCGGGTAGCCGAAGCCTGCGTTACCGGCCAGGTTCAAATGCTCGGCATAGGCTTTGCCGAACAGGTTGTCGACGCCGGTGCTGACCTTGAAGTTTTTATTGATGCGGTACGCCGCGTTCAGCGAGAACACGCCAAAACCGCTGCTTTTGTCGAAGTCCTTGCCGACCACGTTGCCCTTGTTCTGGTCGATGCGGTTTTGCGCCGCGACCACACGCCACAAGGCGCCGGCGCTCCAGTCGTCCTGGCTGTAGGTGAGGCCCAAACGCGCGTCCAGCGGTGGCATCTGCGGCAGCGCCTTGCCGTCGCTGGTGTTCTTGCCCCAGGCGTAGGCGAGGCTGGCGTCGGCTTTCCAGTGCTGGGTCAGTTTGTACGCTGCGCCCAGTTCACCGCCCATGATGCGCGCGTCGACATTGCGGGCCTGGGACGTGGTACCCATCATGCCGGGCTTGTAGTCGAACAGGATAAAGTCCTGCACCCGGCCGATATAGCCCGAGGCCCAGGCTTCAAGGTCGGCGGTTTTGTACTGCGCACCGAAGTCGAGTTGGGTGGTTTTCTCCGGCTTCACGCCGTCGAAGGCATTTACCGAACCGACCGCGCCGGTGTTGGGCGAAAACAGCTCCCAGTAATCCGGGAAACGCTCCGAATGGCCGAGCCCTGCGTAGACGGTGGTGGGTGTGTCAGCCAGGTCGTGCTCATAACGCACAAAGCCCGATGGCAAGGTTTCAGCGCGAGTGTTGTCGGCGGTCGGGTTGGGGCGCGCCATCATTCCCGAACCGGTGGTCTGGCGGAAATCCTTGGCCGAGGCGCGGTCCAGGCGGGCGCCGGTGATCAGCCGATCGCGGTCGGCGGCGTACCAGGTCAGCTCGCTGAACACGCCGTAGTTGTGGAAATTGGCATCCTTGACCCGTGGCAGTTCCTTGTAGGTGTCGATGCCCATGCTGCTGCGCTGGCGATGCTCGTTTGTCTGCGCATCCAGGCCGCTGATCAGTTGCACATCGGCCCAGCGCCAGGTCGCCTTGATGCGTGCACCGAGGGTGCGGCGATCGACGTTGGAGGCCATCGGCCCGGCCATCATGCCGGTGCCCGACGGCGTACGCAGGCTGTAGTTGTCCATCACATGGTCGGCGTAGTTGTAGTAGACCTGCGCTTCGACCTTATCCAGTACCTCACCGATATTGGACTTTTCAAACCGCAGCCCCAGGCTTTCGCGCAGAAACTGCGAGCCATCCATGCCGCGCCCGGCGTAGCGCGCTTCGCCATCGCCACGGCCGGCAGTGAGCTCCAGCAGGGTGTCGGCATCGGGGGTGAAACCGACGGCCACGTCGCCATTCCACTTGTCGTAGCGCGAGGCGACGGTGTTGTTATTGCCGTCCTTGTAGTCATCGGCGTGGGCCTGATTGCCGATCACCCTCACATAGCCCAAAGGCCCACCGGCAGCGGCATCGACCACTTTGTCGAAGCGCCCGTTGGAGCCGGCCAGCACACTGGCATTGACCCGTGTGCCCAGCTCGCCGAATTGCTCGGGCTCACGCTCGAACAGGATGGTGCCGGCTGACGCGCCAGGCCCCCAGAGCACGGTTTGCGGGCCTTTGATCACGGTGAGCTTGTCGTAGGTTTCCGGCGAAATATACGAGGTGGGCGCGTCCATCCGCCCTGGGCAGGCGCCGAGCATCATGCCGCCATTGGTGAGGATATTCAGGCGTGAACCGAACATACCGCGCAGCACCGGGTCGCCATTGGTGCCACCGTTGCGCACCAGCGCGAAGCCGGGGATGGTCTTGAGGTAGTCGCCGCCATCGCTGGCGGGCACCGGTTGGCGTGGGTCTTTGGGGTTGGTGACAACGGTCAGCGGTGAGCTGGGGGCGATTGCGGTGATCACCGTGGGGCTCAACTCATGATCTTCAGCCTGCGCGTGTGGTGCCAACAGCGCGCCACACAGAACGGCGAGAACGGGGGTACATCCCAATCGGGAGTCAGCAGAAAACCTGGACATGACAAATTCCATCAATCAATCGTAAACAACACGGCCAGCAGCCTGCGGCTGTCTGTCTAAAGTCGGCCGGTGTGAAGTGATGCTGTGAAGTGCTTACGAAGCGATAGGTGGGGCGCGGCTGCGGGCGCCAGGGAAGATGCTCTGCCGGGCGTGGCCCAGGCGGGTGGCGGGCGTCAGGGCATTCGCCGGTGGCGGGGTGCCGAGGCTGACATGGGACACGCTGCCGGGCAGGGCCGGGCAACTGAAGAGCAGGTCGCAATAACCGCACTTTGCCCAGAGGGCGTGGTGTTCGCCGGGAGCTGGCGTGTGCTCGCCATGGCTGGTCGACGGCATGTCCATGGACATTTGCATCGACATACCGGCGTGATGATCCATCGGCATCGCTTGGGAAATCAGCGGACCGATAAAAATCATCAACATGGCGAACAGGCTGATCCAACTGCCGCGCGCCAGGCTCATGGGCCTGCGGCGGTGTGGCGACAACCTGGCGCGAGGGGCGCCCATTTACGTTGGCCTATTGGGCGTGCATATGCTCGTGGCCGGCCATCGGCGGCGCTTTTTGTACCGAGACCTGAACCTGCACCGGGCCGGCTTTTTCGAAGTTCAGGGTGAGTGGGAAGTGTTGGCCGTCGCGCAGTTGGCTGCGGTCTTTCAGGTCCAGCAGCATCACGTGGTAGGCCATCGGTGCGAAGGTCAGATCACCTTTGGCCGGTACGGCAACGGTTTCCACCTTTTGCATCTTCATCAAATCGCCCTGCATCACATGCTCATGCAGCTCGGCTTTGGCCGCCACAGGCGTGTCGACGCTAAGCAAACGATCAGCGCTTTCGCCCTGGTTATGAATCACAAAATAGGCAGCGACAGTCGGCGCATTCGGCGGCAATTCCTGGGACCAGGGATCGCTGACCAGCAGGCTGCCGGCCTTGTAGTCATCGGCATTGGCAGCACTGAACACCGGCAGCAACAATGCAGCCAGCAGCAGGGAAGATTTAAGCATGGCAGTTCTCCAGAACGGTTCTAAACGCAGTTCACTTGCGAAGAAATCAGACCGTTGGAGAGGCGCGGGGGTTAAGACTCGGCCATTGCTGGCGCGGGGTAGGGGCTTGCAGTGCGGGCGGCGACAGGCCCGGCACGGCATCAAAACGTGTGACATACAGCTGCGGCACATGCCCCGGCAACGCCACTAATGGCGGTGAGCCCGAGCAACACCAGCAATGCTGCATGGCGGAATGATCTTCCTGGGGCGGCGTCGGGATGTCCAACTTGCCCAAGGCAATGGTCTTGAGGCTGGCGCCATTGGAGGAACAGAAACTACCCCACAGCAATTGCTGCACGGGGTCTTGCGACTGTTGCATCGCGCTGGCCAGCGGCATGGCAAAGGCGTTGAACAGCACTGCAAAGCAGGCGATCCACACAATTGCAAAGCGTTGACGGGCCATGGCGGACAATCCGTAGGGTTAAGCGATCAGGTGGGTATTTAGCCTGATCGGGGGGCATAAGTAAAAAGCGGCGGTGTGGTTTGGTGTCGCAGTGGTTGCCTTCATGATAGCCGGGAACCACGGATTGCCAATTTTACCGACGGGTCGCGATCTCCAGCGTGACGCTGAACCCTGTGGGAGCTGGCTTGCCTGCGATGCGGACAACTCGGTTTTCCTGCAGTACCGAGGCGATACTATCGCAGGCAAGCCAGCTCCCACAGTTTGGTGTGTGTTTGGCTATGGATGTTGAGCTTGCTGGTTGTACGAGCAATGTCCTGCTCATGTAGGCCGCTTCTAGTTGAGCCTGTACATAACCTAAATGTAGTGGTCGTCTACGGAAACGTCCGACAGGGATTTAAGGTTGTCCCTAGGAAGGTAGATCTCTAGTCTGCGTACACCGCTGCACACGCAGCGGTCGGGCGTCGCGGCCCGGATTGATTAAGCATTGCCTCCTTTCAGTTGACGCTTTTTTATCGTCTACTGTGCGGCGCTATGGTGGCTGTGCGCGGGATACCTTCGGGTATGCCGGTTTCCTTAATCTCCGGTCCGCGAACCTGCGCACAGCTGCCACCCTCTATCGCATCGCGGCGATCAGTGGCGGCTCCATTTAGATTAAGGAAATTCACAATGATCAAACCCACCCCAAATCCCCCCGTACGGCTATTCACCGTAGCCGACGGAATCAGCACCGAAGACCTGCTGGTCAACCTCAGCGAAACACTCGCCTCGGCTAATGCGCTGAGTTGCGACCTTGCGTTTGACCTGGATGGCCCGAAGCGAGAGGAATTGCTGGGCGTTGCGCAGTTGATTGAGCTGGCGCAATTGCTGGCTGAACGCGTGCATGAAGGCATAGGGCAGTCGACGGCAGCAGCCTGATAATGCATCCAAGTGTGGGAGTGGTGGTGTTTAGAGAGTGCTGGTTGCCTGCAGCACCGCAGCCACGTCGGTGAACTCTCGATCTACCTGCGCCAACACCGGCCGCTTCAACACCAACACCGGCACGCCACGCTCGCGTGCCACTTCCAGCTTCGGCTCGGTCGCCGCACTGCCGCTGTTCTTGCTGATCAACACATCAATTCCACGCCGTTCAAACAACGCGCGCTCGTCCTCAATCAGAAACGGCCCACGCGCGCCGATGACTTCACAGCGCTCATTGCCCGGATATACATCCAGTGCGCGCAGCGTCCAGAATTGATCGGCGGGGATTTCGTCAAGGTGCTGCAACGGCTCACGCCCCAAGGTGAACAACGGACGTTTGAAGGGTTTCAAGGCTTCGATCAGCTCAGCCCAATCCCCCACCTCGCGCCAGTCATCACCCGCCTGCGGCTGCCACGCCGGGCGCCGCAACGCCCAGCAGGGAATGCCGCACATTTTTGCCGCCGTGGCAGCGTTCTGGCTGATCTGCGCCGCGTACGGGTGGGTGGCATCGAGGATCAGGCTGATCTGCTCATCGCGCACAAATTGCGCCAAGCCTGCATGCCCACCGTAGCCGCCGACGCGCACTTGGCAGGTGAGGTCAGTGGGCACGCGCCCAACCCCAGCCAGGCTATAGATATGCTCCGGCCCCAGCGTGCGGGCGATGGCCAGCGCTTCGGTGACGCCGCCCAACAACAGGATGCGTTTCATAGCGGCTTGACCACGTCCAGCAAGGTGATCGGCAGCGCCTGGCGCCAGGTGTCGAACTCACCCAGCGGCTGGGCCTGGGCCACATGGATGCGCGTCAGCTCGCCGCCATGTTGCGCGCGCCACGCCATCAAGGTCATTTCGCTTTGCAGGGTCACCGCATTGGCGACCAAACGCCCACCAGGGCGCAGGTGCTGCCAGCAGGTGTCGAGCACACCGTCGCGGGTGACGCCGCCGCCGATGAAGATCGCATCCGGTGCCTCAAGGCCGAGCAACGCCTCAGGCGCCTTGCCGCGAACCAGTTGCAGGCCGGGCACGCCGAGGGCGTCGCGGTTATGTTCGATCAGGCTTTGGCGGCCCGTATCGGCTTCAATCGCCAGTGCGCGACAACTCGGATGCGCACGCATCCACTCGATGCCGATGGAGCCGCTGCCCGCGCCCACGTCCCAGAGCAATTCGCCCGGCATTGGCGCGAGGCGGGCGAGGGTCATGGCGCGTACATCGCGCTTGGTCAGTTGGCCGTCATGTTTGAAGGCCGAATCCGGCAGCCCGGCGAGGCGTGACAGGCGCGGGGTGTTGGCGTCGGCCAGGCAGTCGATGGCGACGAGATTCAGATCCGCAACCGAAGCGTGTTGCCAATCAGCAGCCAGCCCGTCGATGCGCTGTTCATCTACGCCGCCCAAGTGTTCAAACACGCTCAACCGGCTGAACCCGAAACCGGACTCGGCTAACAGCGCTGCAATCGCGGCAGGGCTGCGTCCGTCATTACTCAGCACCAGCAACCGCACGCCAGTGGCCAGGTGCGTATTAATCGCCGCCAATGGCCGCGCCACCAGGGATAAGGTCACCACCTCCTGCAACGGCCAGCCCAAACGCGCCGCGGCCAACGACACGGAGGACGGCGCCGGTAAAATCAGCAATTCCTCAGCGGCCACCTGTCGCGCCAGGCTGGCACCTACGCCATAGAACATCGGGTCGCCGCTGGCCAGTACGCAGACCGGCTCGCCACGACTGGCCAGCACCGGCTCCAGGGAAAACGGGCTTGGCCATAGCTGGCGCTCGCCACGAATACACACCGGCAGCAGGTCCAACTGGCGCTGGCCGCCTATAATCCGGGTGGCGCGCAACAGGGCATGCCGGGCGTTTCTGCCCAGCCCCTTGAAGCCGTCTTCACCGATGCCTACAACCGTCAGCCAGGGCGACATAAGAATTCCTTGAACGACATCCGACGGGCAGGCTTTTCATGCCGCCGGACAAAGCAGGCATAATACCGCGCCTTTACCCGTCAACCGGTAGCCCCGTGAACCCAACGCCTGCTCTGAATACCATGCGCCCCTCGGCTTGTCCGGGGTTGCTGCGTATCGTCCAGGCGCTGGATGGCGGGATATGCCGGATCAAATTGGCCGGTGGTTCTATCACTGCCGCCCAGGCAGTTGCTGTGGCGGACGCGGCGCAGGCCTATGCGGGTGGGGTGATTGAGGCGACCAACCGCGCCAATTTGCAGATTCGCGGGATCGGTGCCGAGCAAGAGGCGTTGATCGCCGCGCTGCTGGCCGCAGGCCTTGGCCCGAACAACGCCGCTGGCGATGACGTGCGCAACCTGATGCTCAGCCCCAGCGCAGGTATCGACACCCAGATGCTGTTCGACACTCGCCCGCTGGCCGATCAGATCCTTGCCACCTTACAAAACCATCCACGTTTCCATGAGCTGTCGGCCAAGTTCGCCGTGCAGTTGGATGGCGGTGAAGCCCTGGCGATGCTCGAACATCACCATGACTTGTGGCTGTCGGCGTTCGAGCGCGATGGCGAAACACTATTGGCCTTCGGCCTGGCCGGTTGTCCGGGGCTGAATGCACCCTTGGGCGCTGTGCCGCTCGAGCAAGGCTATGCCTTGGTCGTGGCCGTGCTGGAAGCGTTTCTCGACCTGGCGACACCGACGCAAACCCGCATGCGTCATCTGGCTGTGGATAACTTATTGGCCCGCCTGAACCTGCCGTTACTGTCGGTGGATGGGTTAAAACGCCAGCCCAGTGGGGGGTTGTTGCACTTGGGCACTTATCCACAGCGACAAAAAGATCTGTTTTACGTTGCCGCCATTGCGCCGCTGGGTCGTCTGGACTCAAGCATGCTCAAAGGCGCCGCACAGTTGGCCAGTGAGTTCGGCGACGGCACGTTGCGTTTTACGCCGTGGCAGGGCGTACTGCTGCCCAACCTTAAAAACCACGGCGCCGTGACTGAAGGCTTGGAGCAATTGGGCTTCCTTGGCTCAGTCGACCAACCCCTGGCACGCATGATCGCCTGCACCGGTTCAAGCGGCTGCGCCAAAGGCCTGGCCGACACCAAGGCCGATGCCCTGCAACTGGCCGCGCTGCAACCTGGCGCCGAGGTGCACCTGTCCGGCTGCCCACGCTCCTGCGCTGCCGCACACACCGCGCCGGTCACCTTGCTGGCGGTAAGCCCCGGCCACTACGACGTCTATTTTCGCGAGGCAGCCCACCCCGGTTTCGGCCGGCTGCACGCACGCACTCTTTCCATTGAAGCGGCGGGCGCCCTGTTACGCGGCCGCACACGGAGCAACACCGATGATTGATTACATCCGCGACGGTCAGGAGATCTATCGCAACTCCTTCGCCATTATTCGCGCGGAAGCCAAGTTGGAGCGCATCCCTGCCGACCTGGAAAAACTCGCGGTGCGGGTGATTCATGCCTGCGGCATGGTCGACGCCATCGACGGCCTGCAGTTCTCCGAAGGCGCAGGCAAGGCCGGGCGCGATGCGCTGGCCGCTGGCGCGCCGATTTTGTGTGATGCGCGCATGGTCTCCGAAGGCGTGACCCGCGCGCGCCTGCCGGCCAATAACCAGGTGATCTGCACCTTGCGCGACGACAGCGTGCCGGAGTTGGCGCGGGAGCTGGGCAACACCCGTTCAGCTGCCGCGCTGGAACTGTGGCGCCCGCACCTGGAAGGCAGCGTGGTGGTGATCGGCAACGCGCCGACGGCGCTGTTCTACCTGCTGGAAATGCTCGACGCCGGCGCGCCGAAACCAGCGTTGATTCTGGGCTTCCCGGTGGGCTTTGTTGGTGCCGCCGAATCCAAGGCGATGCTGGCGGCCGACAGCCGTGGCGTGCCGTTTGTGATCATGCAAGGCCGCCTGGGCGGCAGTGCGATGGCTGCCGCGGCGGTCAACGCCTTGGCCACGGAGGTCGAGTAATGCAGGCACGCGGACGTTTGATTGGCCTGGGCGTTGGCCCCGGTGACCCCGAACTGATCACCCTCAAGGCGCTGCGCCTGCTGCGCGAGTCGCCGGTGGTGGCGTATTTCGTGGCCAAGGGCAAGAAAGGCAATGCTTTCGGTATTATCGAAGACCACTTGGTGGCACAGCAGACCTTGATGCCGCTGGTGTACCCGGTGACCACCGAAGTGCTGCCGGCACCGATGTCTTACGAGCAGATCATCAGCGACTTCTACGATAACGCCAGCCTCGATGTGGCCGCGCACCTGGACGCTGGCCGCGATGTGGCGGTGATCTGCGAAGGCGATCCGTTCTTCTACGGCTCCTACATGTACCTGCATGACCGTTTGGCCGAGCGCTATGAAGCCGAGGTTATCCCCGGCGTCTGCTCAATGCTCGGTGGCGCTTCGGTGCTCGGCGCGCCGTTGGTGTATCGCAATCAGAGTTTGTCGGTGCTCTCCGGCGTGCTGCCCCACGACGACCTCAAACGTCGGTTGGCGGATGCCGATGCCGCCGTGATCATGAAGCTGGGGCGTAATTTCCCCAAGGTGCGCCAGGTGCTGCAAGAACTCGGCTTGGCCGAGCGTGCGCTCTACGTGGAGCGTGCGACCATGGCTAATCAGAAAATAGTGCCGCTGGATCAAGTCGACCCGGCGTCTTCGCCGTACTTCTCGCTGATCATCGTGCCGGGTGAAAGGTGGCAAGGTTGATGCGCCCGGCGATTGTCATTCTCGGCCAGGCCAGCCTGGCGACGGCGCGCAAGATCGCGCAGGTTTACCCTGGCGCGCTGATCCACGGCTTGGCCGGGCGGGTCGAAGGGGCGGACCAGGCTTACAGTGAATTCGGCACGACCCTGCGCCAGCTGTACCAGCAAGGCACGCCGCTGATTGCTTTGTGTGCTGCCGGCATTGTGATCCGCACGCTGGCGCCGCTGCTGCTGGAAAAAGGCGAAGAGCCGGCTGTGCTCGCCGTCGCTGAAGACGGCAGCGCCGTAGTGCCGTTGCTCGGTGGCCTGGGCGGTGTGAACCTGATGGCGCGAGAGATTGGCGCGGCACTCGGCGTCGCTGCGGCGATCACCACCAGCGGCGAACTGCGTTTTGGCACTTGCCTGCTCAACCCGCCAGCGGGTTATGCGTTGGCGGACCTGGAGCTGGGCAAACGGTTTGTCTCGGACCTGCTGGGCGGTGAAAGCGTGCGCATCGAAGGTGTGGCGCCGTGGCTGGACCAGGCGAATTTGCCGCAGGATCAGCACGCACGTTTGGCGATTCACGTGGGCAGTGCCGAGCGCGCGCCGGCTGCCAATGAGTTGCTGATTTATCCGAAGACGGTGTGTGTCACCTGTAAGCCTGGTGTGGATTTAGCTCAGCGCGTGCGAACGGCTTTGCATGACGCCGGCATCGCCGTGCAATCGCTGGCGTGCCTGCTGGCCAGCGATACGCAGATGGCCGAAGCCTCGTTGCAGCAAGCCGCAGTGGAGTTAGGTGTGCCGTTGCGGTTTGCGCAACTGGCGCAAGGCGCGGACATCGTTATCACAGTGGCAGAGCAACCGCTGGACCTGTCGCATGTCGGCCGTGCCCGTGGCCGCCTTGCCGTGATCGGCCTTGGCCCTGGCGCAGCCGAGTTGATGGTGCCGGCGGTGAAGGCCGAGCTGGCGCGTTGCACCGATGTGCTGGGCTACGAAACCTATGTGCGCATGGCCGGGCCGTTCCGCGACGATCAAGTGCAACACTGCACCGACAACCGCGAAGAAATGCAGCGTGCTCGCCATGCCTTCGAATTGGCCGCTCAAGGCCGTTCGGTGGTGGTGGTGTCGTCCGGTGACCCTGGCGTATTTGCCATGGCGGCGGCGGTGCTTGAGGCGTTGCACGAATCCAGTGACCCGGCCTGGCATCAGGTCGAGCTGGACATTCTGCCGGGCGTCTCAGCCTCGCTGGCTACTGCCGCCCAGGCGGGTGCGCCATTGGGGCATGACTTCTGCGTGATGTCGTTGTCGGACAACCTCAAGCCCTGGTCGATTATCGAAAAACGCCTGGACCTTGCATCCCAGGCCGACCTGGCGCTGGCGTTCTACAACCCGATCTCGCGTTCGCGGCCGTGGCAATTGGGGCGCGCCCTGGAAATCGTCGCGTTGCACCGCACGCCCGCAACACCGGTGGTGCTGGGTCGCGACATTGGCCGCCCTGGCCAGACTTTGCGCGTCACCACGTTGGGGCAGTTGACGCCTGAGCAAGTGGATATGCGCACCATGGTGCTGATCGGCTCGTCCACCACCTGCGTATTCCCCCGCGCCGGTGGCGGCGAATGGGTGTACACGCCACGCTGGTACGGCGAGAAACCCGCTTCCTGAAATCAGCCTGCGGCAGGTAAGAAGGCTCCGAGTAACGCTGGGTGAAAACCTGTTGTTACTCGGGGCTTTTTCTTTTTTTGCCGATGAAAAAAGGAAGGTCTACCGGTATGCCTCGTTATTGCTGGTTGACGTTTTTTCGACGGGGGCGCCAAGCGATGTTTGTGGTCTGGAAAGCGCGCCAGCGGCTGGACTAGTGTGGAGACAAGCCCCATGTGGGGTGCTTGTGGAGAACTGAAAATGGAGCGACATCACAAAAGGATCATCAGTGCCAAAAGGCGCAAGTTGATTGCCGCCTACAAGCTGCCAGGGGCGCCGGGCGCCAAACGCTCGGTGTTCCTGGACGCGGAAGATGACAGCAATGCAGCCGTCGTGAACAACGGCGTGATTTCGTTTATCGAGGGCATGTCGGCGCTGAACCGTGAATACATTCGTAAAAGCTACCTGCTGGCCAGCAGTTATGTGAGTGATGTGTTGAAGGTCCAACGGGGGAGTGAGGCCTGGTATGACGAATTTATCAAGGTGATGGTCAGCCTGGGCTGGTTGCCGGTGCGCAGCGCTTTTGAGCGGGTCTCAAGCTCCGGCAAAGGGCTGACGGTGCAGGTGGCGGCGCTGAATATCATCGCCGCGCTGGCGGCGGCCTCGCTGGCAGGGCCGCTGCTGGCGGCGTTGCCGAAACTGGCGGCGGATGCGCTGCTGGCCTTGAAGCAACAGCCTGCCTCGTTTGAGCTGTTCAAGCGCAATAGCACCGTGCATCAGGGCGGTGATTTCGGCCTGGCGTCCTGTGCTGAAACGGCGGGAGAGGTGATGATGGTGCTGGTGACTTACAGCACCCACGGTGTGAGCAAACAGCTGGGCCTGCCGTTTCTGGAGTGGGACAGCTCTTCGGTCGAGGCTTTCAGCGGCCAGACTTGCCTGGTGCTCAACACCTCTGTGGTCAATGAAAAAACCATCCAGCTGATGCGCGAGAGTGCCGGCGACAAGGTGCAACTGGCAATCGCGAAGTACCGGATTTAAGGCACCAGATAACCGCGCACGCCGGTAAAGATGATCTGCGCGGCCAGCGCACACACGAACAACCCCATCAACCGACTGACAATCTGCAAGCCCTGGTCACCCAGAATGCGTTCGATACGGTTGGACAAATACAGCACCACACCGACCGTGAAGCTGGCCAGGGCAATGCTGACGATGGCCATGAACTTGTCATCCCAGTGGGGCTGGCTCACGCCCATCACCAACAGTGCACCGATGGTGCCGGGGCCGACCGTGAGCGGGATGGTCAGCGGTACGATGGTCACGTCCTGCTGCACATTGTCGGTCTGCACCGCCGACTTGCCTTGGGCCATGCCCAGGGCTGAGATAAACAGCACGCTGCCGGCGCCAATGCGAAATGCATCCACGGTAATGCCGAACACGCTGAAAATCACTCGGCCGAACAGGTAGAGCAACACGCTCGACACCAGCGTGGCCAACGCGACCTTCCAGGCCAGCCGGCGCCGTTCTTTGCTGGAGTAACCACGGGTCAGGCTGATAAAGCAGGACAGCACAAAGAACGGGCTGTAGAGCACCAGCATTTTCAGGTAGACGCTGAATAACACGTGGAGCATGGGCGCGGCTCGCGATAGGAGAGGTTTGCGGAGTCTATCAGGCGCAACCGGGCAAATGTGGGAGCTGGCTTGCCTGCGATAGCGGTGGAGCAGACAAAGGGTGTGTGATTGACACTCCGCCATCGCAGGCAAGCCAGCTCCCACAGGAGGCTGCATTCAAGGTCACGACGGGGCGTGCTCCGGGCGTTGCTGACGCTGCGCCACCCAAAACTCCACCAGTTCACGCAACTGCGACAATTCCACCGGCTTGGCCATGTGGCCATCCATGCCGGCCTGGCGTGCGCGTTCTTTATGTTCCGACAGGATATGCGCCGTCAGCGCCACCACCGGCGTGCGAATACGCTGGTGGCTGACTTCCCATGCGCGCAATTGCTGGGTGGCAGAGAAGCCATCGAGGATCGGCATTTCGCAATCCATCAACACCAGGTCGTAACGCTGGGCTTTCATCGCCTCCAGCGCTTCCTCGCCGTTGCTGGCGGTGTCCGGGTTGAGGTTGAGCTTGCCGAGCATGCCGCGAATCACTTTGGTGGAGATGCTGTTGTCTTCGGCCACCAGGATCTTGAAATCACTGGGCACGGTGACTGCTGCCGGCGCGCTGAGAGCAGGGCGCGGCGCAATTGTGCCCTTGCTGCGCTGGGTCAGTTCGTCGGCCAGGGTGGTCTTGAGTGTGTAGCCGGCCACTGGCTTGGCGAGGATGCGTTTGATCCCGCTGTTGCGCGCGATGATCTTGCTCGGCGCATTGCTGATGCCGGTGAGCATGATCAGCAGAATGTCGTGGTTCAGGCTCGGGTCTTCCTTGATCTTCGCCGCCAGTTGCATGCCGGTCATGCCGGGCATGTTCTGGTCCAGCAGCACTACGTCGAAGTAGTCGCGCAGGTGCGCTTTGGTGCGCAGCAGCGCCAGGGCTTCTTTGCCGGACGGCACAGCGCTGACGTTCAAGCCCCAGGCGGTGCATTGCTGCACCAGCACTTTGCGGCAGGTGTCGTTGTCATCGACCACCAACACCCGCGCGCCTTTGAGCGGCCCGTCGAGGTCGGACGTCGGGTGCTCCAGGCGTTCCGGGTCCAGTGGCAGGGTCAGCCACAGCGTGCTGCCCTGGTGGCTGCCGCTCTTGATGCCGAACTCGCCGTTCATCAACAGGATCAACTGGCGGGCGATGACCAGGCCCAGGTGGCCGCTCAGGCGCGTAGCCGAGAGGAAGTTCTTGCTGTGCAGTTCGCTGTGCAGCAGCGCGTCGCGTTCGGCGGCATCCATCGGCAGGCCGCTGTCTTGTACGGCGATGCGCAGGCGTGGCTTGGTGCTGCGTTCGTCCAGGGCGACCACGATCAGCACTTCGCCTTCATCGGTTTTTTGCAGGGCGTTTTCCAGCAGGCTCAACAGCGCCTGGCGCAGGCGCGTGGGGTCGCCACTGATCACGCGGGGCACCTGCGGCTGGATAAAGCTGATCAGCTCGACGTTCTGCTGTTCGGCCTTGGCGCGGAAGATACTCAAGCAGTCATCGATCAGCGCGTTGAGGTCAAATTGCACGTCGTCCAGTTCGATCTGCCCGGATTCGAGCTTGGAGATGTCGAGGATCTCGTTGATCAGCGTCAGCAGTTCATTACCGGCGCTGTGGATGGTCTGCACATAGTCACGCTGCTTGACCGACAGCGGCGTGCCGAGCAGCAACTCGGTCATGCCCAGCACGCCGTTCATGGGCGTGCGGATTTCGTGGCTGATCTTGGCCAGGAATTCGGCCTTGGCGGCGATCTCGGCATTGCTGGCCGCCAGGTCGCGGCTGAGGCTGAAGCGTGCTTCGACAATGGCGCGCTGGCGTTCGCCCAGGGCCAGGCTCATCAGCAGGCCGCTCAGGCAGATAAAGCTCAGCAGGGTCACGATCAAGCCTTGCGGTGCCACCAGCGTCAGGCCCAGCAGGGCGGGCAGGATGATCAGGGTGCCGATGTTGAACACCACCATCGCCACCACAAACAAGCGCGCCGGTCGGTAGCCTTTCTGCCAGTGGTAAGCCGAGATAAACAACATGCTCAAGCCTGCCAGGGCGACCAGCGCGTAGGTGATGATGTTCAGCGGCAAGGTGTTGACGAACAACAGCAGCAGGCCGCACAGCACGATCAGCAGGATGTCGGCCATCAACAGCTTGTTCAGTGGGTGCGGGCCCAAGGGCATGAAGAAGCGATAGGCAAACATCAGCCCGCACGGCGCAGTCAGCAGCAGCGCGAGGTAGGCGCCCGGGGTCTGCACCGCGTGCCAGTTTGGCAGCCACGGCCCCACCAGGTTGAGCAACAGCGCCAGGCTCAGCATCAACAGCACTTCGCAGGCCGCCAGCCACAGGCTGCTGCGCGAGCGGTGATAGGCGAAGCGTGTGAGGTTGTGCAGGATCAGCATCAGCAGGCAGCCGAACAGCAGGCCGTAGATCAGCGTCTGGGTCTGGTCGGCGGCGGCGAGCACGGCCGGTTCCAGGGTGATGTAGGGGCGCAGTTCGTGTTCCGAGACCAGGCGCAGGTACACCTCAAGGGGCTTCTGGCTCTGGGGCATCGGCAGCATGAAATCGCTGCTGGGCAGCGGGCGTTCCGCCTGGGGCTGGCGGGTACCGGTGCTTTGCTGCTCCACCAGCATGTCGCCGTCGAGCACATACAGGTTCAGGTGCGACAGGTCCGGGGCGAATACCCGCAGCACTTGTTCGTGCTTGCCGGGTTGCAGCTTGAAGCGTACCCACAACGCACCGTCCGGCTGCGCAGCGGTAATCCGGTCGAGTTCGATGGGGCTGAATTGATTGGTGTAGCGGGCGGAGCGGATGTCGCTCAGTTGCAGGTCGGCCTGTTCATCAAGCAATACTGCCCAGCCACTGCCTTGCGCGGCGGCCTGGGCCGGGAACAAGCAGAGCAGGGTCAGCAAGCTGACTGTAAAACCTATGGCGATCCTGAGCCAGCGCACGGCGAAATCCCTTCGTAGGTTGATGCACGGGTTAACTATGCGCGGGGCGACATGGGTACGGCAAGGGCCAGAGGCCCTTACCTAGCCGAACGGATAGCTACGCAAGCGTAGCTGTTCAGTTGTTCTCGCCGCGTTCACGGGCAATGGCGCGATAGCCGATGTCCGTGCGGTAGAAGCAACCTTTCCAGTCGATTTTTGCCGCCAGTTTGTACGCCTGTTGCTGCGCGGCGTCGACACTGGCACCCATTGCGGTGGCGCACAATACACGGCCACCTGCGGTTACAACTTTGCCGTCCTTGAGCGCGGTGCCTGCATGGAACACCTTGCCTTCCAGCGTAGCAGCCGCATCCAGGCCTTCAATCACATCGCCCTTGGCGTAGTCGGCAGGGTAACCACCGGCCGCCAGTACGATGCCGACACTCGGGCGCGGGTCCCACTGTGCTTCAACCTTGTCCAGGGCCTGGGCCAATGCGGCTTCCACCAGCAGCACCAGGCTCGATTGCAGACGCAGCATCACCGGTTGGGTTTCCGGGTCGCCGAAGCGGCAGTTGAACTCGATGACTTTCGGGTTGCCGGCTTTGTCGATCATCAGGCCAGCGTAGAGGAAACCGGTGTACACATTGCCTTCGTCGGCCATGCCGCGCACGGTTGGCCAGATCACCAGGTCCATCACGCGTTTGTGCACGTCGGCGGTGACGACCGGGGCAGGGGAGTAGGCACCCATGCCACCGGTGTTCGGGCCGCTGTCGCCATCGCCAACACGTTTGTGGTCCTGGCTGGTGGCCATCGGCAACACATTTTTGCCATCGACCATCACGATGAAGCTGGCTTCTTCGCCGTCGAGGAACTCCTCGATCACCACACGCGAGCCTGCATCACCAAACGCGTTACCGGCGAGCATGTCGCGTACGGCGTCTTCGGCTTCCTGCAAGGTCATGGCGACGATCACGCCTTTACCGGCGGCCAGGCCATCGGCCTTGATCACGATCGGTGCGCCTTTTTCACGCAGGTAAGCCAGGGCCGGCTCAATCTCGGTGAAGTTCTGGTAGTCCGCCGTCGGGATCTTGTGGCGAGCCAGGAAATCCTTGGTAAAGGCTTTGGAGCCTTCCAGCTGGGCGGCACCGGCGGTTGGGCCGAAGCAGTCCAGGCCACGGCTGCGGAACAGGTCCACAACGCCGGCAACCAGCGGTACTTCCGGGCCGACGATGGTCAGGGAAACATTTTTTTCGGCAAAATCAGCAAGCTGCTCAAGGGCCAGCACGTCGATGGCGACGTTTTCGCACTTGGCTTCAATGGCGGTGCCGGCGTTGCCGGGGGCGACGAAAACCTTCTGAACGCGTGGGTCCTGGGCAACTTTCCAGGCCAGGGCGTGTTCGCGGCCACCGCTGCCAATGATCAAAACATTCATTTCAAAACCCTCGTTAGGATGATCGTTCCCACGCTCTGCGTGGGAATGCCTCTACGGACGCTCTGCGTCCGAGGGACGCGGAGCGTCCCTGGCTGCGTTCCCACGCGGAGCGTGGGAACGATCAATCAGTGGCGGAAGTGGCGCATGCCGGTGAAGACCATCGCGATGCCCGCTTCATCAGCGGCCGCGATCACTTCAGCATCACGCATCGAGCCACCCGGTTGGATCACGGCGGTAACACCGGCTTTCGCGGCGTTGTCCAGGCCATCACGGAACGGGAAGAACGCGTCGGAAGCCATCACCGAACCCACGACCTGCAAGCCTGCGTGTTCTGCCTTGATCGCGGCGATACGCGCCGAGTTCACGCGGCTCATCTGGCCGGCGCCGACACCGATGGTCTGGCGGTTCTTGGCGTAGACGATGGCGTTGGACTTAACGTACTTGGCGACTTTCCAGGCGAAGATCAGGTCGTTGATCTCTTGCTCGGTCGGGGCGCGCTTGGTCACGACCTTCAAGTCTTGGCTGCCGATCATGCCGATGTCGCGGCTCTGTACCAGCAAGCCGCCATTGACGCGCTTGTAGTCCCAGGCAGCGGCGCGGTCTGCTGACCACTCGCCGCAGGCCAGCAGGCGCACGTTGGCTTTGGCGGCGACGATGGCGCGAGCTTCTTCACTGACGGATGGGGCAATGATCACTTCAACGAACTGGCGCTCGACGATCGCCTTGGCGGTCTCGGCGTCCAGCTCACGGTTGAAGGCAATGATGCCGCCAAACGCGGATTCAGTGTCAGTGGCATAGGCCAGTTCGTAGGCCTGGCGAATGCCGCCTTCAGCGTCCGGGCTCACAGCCACGCCGCACGGGTTGGCGTGCTTGACGATCACGCAGGCTGGCTTGACGAAGCTCTTCACACATTCCAGCGCGGCGTCGGTGTCGGCCACGTTGTTGTAGGACAGCTCCTTGCCCTGCAGCTGGGTCGCGGTGGCGATGCCGACTTCGGCAGGCTTGGCTTCCACGTAGAACGCCGCGCTCTGGTGCGGGTTCTCGCCGTAGCGCATTTCCTGGGCCTTGATGAACTGGCTGTTGAAGGTGCGCGGGAACTGGCTGCGGCCTTCTGTGCTCAGGGTTTCAGCGGCCTGGTTCACGGTGCCCATGTAGTTGGCGATCATGCCGTCGTAGGCGGCGGTGTGTTCGAACGCCTTGAGCATCAGGTCGAAACGCTGGGCGTAGGTCAGGCCGCCGGCTTTCAGGCTTTCCAATACTTGCGCGTAGTCGCTGGCGTTAACCACGATGGCCACGTCTTTGTGGTTCTTGGCAGCGGAGCGAACCATGGTCGGGCCGCCGATATCGATGTTCTCGATGGCGGTCGGCAGGTCGCAGCCTGGCTTGTTGATGGTGGCTTCGAACGGGTAAAGGTTAACGGCTACCAGGTCGATCGGCTTGATGCCGTGTTCGCTCATGATGGCGTCATCGATACCGCGACGACCGAGGATCCCGCCGTGGATTTTCGGGTGCAGGGTCTTGACCCGACCGTCCATCATTTCTGCGAAACCGGTGTAGTCCGAGACTTCTACTGCGGCCACGCCGTTGTCCTGCAGCAGTTTGAAGGTCCCGCCTGTGGAGAGGATTTCCACGCCAAGGGCTTCCAGCTCCCGGGCAAATTCGAGGATCCCGGTCTTGTCGGAGACACTGATCAAGGCGCGGCGGATCGGCAGGCGGGTGGTCTGGTCGGTCATTTCAATTTCCATCAAAAGCAAAGGAGTCAGCAAAAAAGGCGACCGTTTTTACGCGGGCGCCTTTCTGGTTTGATTGAATGCTTACAGCAAATCGTATTGTTTGAGCTTTTTGCGCAAGGTGCCACGGTTGAGGCCCAGCAGCTCACTGGCTTTGGTCTGGTTGCCCTTGACGTAGTTCATCACGCTTTCGAGCAACGGCGCCTCGACTTCGGAGAGCACCAGGTTGTACACGTCCGTGACGGAAGCGCCCTCAAGGTGGGCGAAATAATTGTGCAGCGCCTTCTCGACACTCCCACGAAGGGTCTGACCTTCTTCGCTCGGCGTGTTCAGGTGCTGTTTCAAATTGACGTTGTCGCTCACGGGTGCTGTTCCACTCACTAAAGTCTCGGTCATCATCGTCATGCGGCCACCCCCTCTCCATCCCCTGTTCCCAGGCTCTTGTCACGTTCGGCGAAGAACTCACGAACGGTGGCGACCTGTGCCTGCGTTTCATCCAAACGATTGAACTGAGCGCGGAATTCCTTGGCGCCCGGCAAGGTGGCGAGATACCAGCCGACATGCTTGCGAGCAATGCGTACTCCCATCACGTCTCCATAGAAGGCGTGCAGGGCGGCCAGATGCTCTAGCAGAATACGTTCCACCTCGATCAACTCCGGTGCCGGCAAGACTTCGCCGGTACGCAGAAAGTGTTCGATCTCACGAAAAATCCATGGCCGCCCTTGGGCGGCCCGGCCAATCAACAAGCCATCGGCGCCGGTTGCGTGCAGCACGCGCCGGGCTTTCTCGGCTGAGTCGATATCGCCATTGGCAAAGACCGGCATCGACACCGCCTGCTTGATCGCGGCAATGGTGTCGTACTCGGCTTCACCTGTGTAAAGGTCTGCGCGGGTGCGGCCATGCACCGCCAGCGCTGTAATCCCGGCCTGTTCAGCGATCTTCGCCACTGTCAGGCCATTTTTGTTGTCCCGGTCCCAGCCGGTACGAATTTTCAGGGTGACCGGCACATCCACTGCGGCGACAACGGCCTGCAGGATCTCGGCTACCAACTGCTCATCTTTCAACAATGCGGAACCGGCGGCCTTGTTGCAGACCTTCTTGGCCGGGCAGCCCATGTTGATGTCGATGATCTGTGCGCCCAACTCCACGTTGGCTCGGGCCGCATCTGCCAGCATTTGCGCATCACCCCCGGCGATCTGCACCGAGCGGGGCTCGGGATCACCTTCGTGGATCATGCGCATCCGCGATTTGCGGGTGTTCCACAAGCTCATGTCGCTGGTGACCATTTCAGAGACTACTAGACCCGCGCCCAAACGCTTGCACAGCTGACGAAAGGGCTGGTCGGTGACGCCCGCCATCGGGGCGAGGATCAAGCCGTTTTGCAATGTGTATGGGCCGATGCGTACCGCCGACATAGGACTTCCCTGTTGTGGGGCCGGATCATTAGAGTTCGAAAAAGGGTTGGCATGATACCCGCTCTCGATGACTGGATAAAGGCTGAATTGGATAAAATCTGAACAGTTATTTCTTTATCGCCGCCGGTTTGGTTGCGCAGCGCAAAGTCAATAATTTGCCGTCAAACCTCAGAGCCTGCGCCGGTTCACTCGGGCGAGTGAAAACTCAGGCTGTAATTCACCGCTTTATTGCCTGGGTCAAGGATATCCAGGGAGATGTGGATCGGTGTCTGCGATGGCATTTCGCTGACGCCGGCCAATTCGCCGCTCAGGTATTCGCCGGGTTTGAAGCGACGACTGGCGATCAGATTGCCGTTCATGTCGGCGAAACGCAGTTCCAGCAACGGAAAGGGCTGCGAAAACGTCGCCCGGTTATAGATGATCGCATCCACCACCAGCGCCCCGGCAAACTCCGGGTTGCTGCGCACCACCAGGTTGCTGCTCTTGATATGGGCGATATCGACCCGCGACGGCACCGTGCAACCCAGTGACGGGCATAGCTGCTGAAACCATGGGCGGTAGGCATCCTGGCGGGCCAGGTCGTCGAATTGATACGCGATGTACTGGCCTGCAAGGCCTGCGGCGGCGATCAGCACCAGCAGCATCCAGATCAGGCGGCGGCCCCAGCCGGACGGGCGCTTTTGGGCGTAAAGGTGCAGCGGGTCGTCTTCCAGGTCCTGGAGTACGTCATCGTGAACACTTGCCTCGGGGCGCGCGCGCTTGCGACGCGGTTGCGGGCGATCTTCGGGTTCCGGTTCGTCCAGGGCCTGGGTCAAGGGCGTGAACGGCGGGTCGATATCGTCATCTTCAACGTGGGGCGCCGAGCGTAGTGGCGGTTCATCGTCGATGTCGTCAAGGCGAAACGACATGGAGGGTTCGGTGCGCTGGCGTGTCGCAGTGGCCGGCTCTGGCTCTGGCTCGTCCTCGGGCGCTGGGGTGCGCTCCTCGGGCGGTTCACTGAACAGGCTGGCGGCCCACTGTTCTTCTTCGGCCTTGGCAGTGCCGCGCGTAGCGCTCAGGGCATCTTCAGGCTGGCGACGGTCAGCGGGTGCCTGACGACGCTCCAGCTTGGCCAGTTCTTCGTCCAGGTCCAGGTTGTCCAGGTCCAGTTCTTCGGCGTTCCACTGCTTCTGGCTGATGGCCCGTGGGGCCTCGGCGGTCGGCTCAGTGGCCTTCTCGGCAACGGCCGGCTGCTCAGGCGCAGGCACCTGGCCGCGCTGCTCCAGCAACTGGCGAGCGGCGTTGAACACTTGCAGGCACGAGCCGCAGCGCACCACGCCGCGGGCCACACTCAGTTGTGCGTGGCTGACGCGAAAACGGGCTTGGCAGTGTGGGCACTGGGTGACGAAACTGTCGGTCATGCGGCCATCCGATTCAGGCAAGCGCTCATTCTAGCGCCGACGACCACTGATGCGTACCCAGCCATCACGGTTGGCGATCGGGTCCAGTTCGAAATCCTTGGCGTAGGCAGCGGCCACGTCTTCGCCTTGCTCGGCGAGGATGCCCGACAGCGCCAGGCGCCCGCCCGGCTTGACCAGGCTCGACAGCTGCGGCGCCAACGACACCAGCGGGCCGGCGAGGATATTGGCCACCAGCACATCGGCCTGCACCTGGGGCAAATCTTCCGGCAGGTAGAGTGGGAATTTGCCTTCAGCAATGTTATTGCGCCCGGCGTTATCACGGGAAGCTTCCAGGGCTTGTACGTCGATATCGGTGCCGACCGCTTCCTTGGCGCCCAGCAGCAGCGCGGCAATCGCCAGGATCCCTGAGCCGCAGCCGAAATCCAGCACGTTGCAGTCGCTCAGGTCCTGGCCGTCCAGCCATTCCAGGCACAGCGCGGTGGTAGGGTGGGTGCCGGTGCCGAACGCCAGGCCCGGGTCCAGCAGCAAGTTGACGGCATTCGGCTCAGGCGCGGCGTGCCAGCTTGGCACGATCCACAGGCGCTGGCCGAAACGCATCGGCTGGAAGTTGTCCATCCAGCTGCGTTCCCAATCCTGGTCTTCGATCACTTCGCTGTGGTGCTCGGGCAGCGGGCTGCCGGTGAGCAGTTCCATGTGGGCCAGCACGGCGGCGGCATCGGTGCCGTCTTCGAACAGGGCCAGCAGATGGGTGTGGGACCACAGCGGCGTGGTATTGAGTTCCGGTTCGAAGATCGGCTGGTCTTCGGCGTCCATGAAGGTCACCGACACGGCGCCGACTTCGAGGAAAGCGTCTTCGTAGGTTTCGGCTTGTTCTGGGCTGATGGCGAGACGGACTTGCAGCCAAGGCATGGCGGGCACCTTTGAAAAAATGAGTGTGCGACGGCTGGGTCGCGAAAGCGCGCAAGTTTACGCGAGCGGCGAGTTTGTGGCGAGCGGGCTTATGTGGGAGCCAGCTCCCACACAAGCCCGCACACATGGGGGCGGCGGTGTTCTTGCGGGCCCACAAACAACAAAGCCGCCCGAAGGCGGCTTTGTTGGGTGGAGCACTTACTGGTTGGCCAGCTTGTGTTCCAGGTAGTGAATGTTCACACCACCTTCGCAGAAGCCTTCATCGCGTACCAGATCCCGATGCAGCGGGATGTTGGTCTTGATGCCGTCTACCACGATTTCGTCCAGGGCATTGCGCATACGGGCCATGGCCTCGTCGCGGGTGGCGCCCCAGGTGATCAGCTTGCCGATCAGCGAGTCGTAGTTGGACGGAACCTTGTAGCCGCTGTACAGGTGCGAATCCACACGCACGCCGTTGCCGCCCGGCGCGTGGAAATGCTTGACCAGGCCAGGGCTTGGGATAAAGGTTTTCGGGTCTTCGGCGTTGATCCGGCACTCCAGGGAGTGGCCGTGGATCTTGACGTCGTCCTGGGTGAAGGACAGCACGTTGCCGGCGGCGATGCTCAGCATCTCCTTGACGATGTCGATACCGGTGACCATCTCCGAAACCGGATGCTCTACCTGCACACGAGTGTTCATCTCGATGAAGTAGAAGCGGCCGTTCTCGTAGAGGAACTCAAAGGTACCGGCGCCACGGTAGTTGATGTCGATGCACGCCTTGACGCAGCGAGCCAGTACTTCCTGGCGCGCGGTTTCGTCCAGGCCCGGTGCCGGTGCCTCTTCCAGTACCTTCTGGTGACGACGTTGCAGCGAGCAATCGCGGTCGCCCAGGTGGATGGCGTGGCCCTGGCCGTCGGACAGTACCTGCACTTCCACGTGACGTGGGTTGGTCAGGTACTTCTCCAGGTAGACCATCGGGTTGCCGAACCAGGCAGCCGCTTCGGAGCGGGTCTGCTTGGCAGCTTCGATCAGGTCTTCTTCTTTGTGCACCACACGCATGCCGCGACCACCACCGCCACCGGCGGCCTTGATGATCACCGGGTAACCGACTTCGCGACCAATGCGCAGGGCGGTTGCCTCGTCTTCCGGCAGTGGGCCGTCGGAACCTGGAACGGTTGGCACGCCGGCTGCGATCATGGCGTCCTTGGCCGAAACCTTGTCGCCCATCAGGCGGATGGTTTCGGCTTTAGGGCCGATAAAGGCGAAGCCGGATTTTTCCACCTGTTCGGCGAAATCGGCGTTTTCCGCGAGGAAGCCGTAGCCTGGGTGGATGCCATCAGCGCCGGTCACTTCAGCGGCCGCGATGATGTTCGAGACTTTCAGGTACGAGTTCGTGGCCAGTGGCGGGCCGATGCAAATGCTTTCGTCCGCCAGTTTCACGTGCATCAATTCGGTATCGGCCGTCGAGTAAACAGCGACGGTCTTGATGCCCTCTTCCTTACAGGCGCGCAGGATACGCAGCGCGATCTCGCCGCGGTTGGCGATCAGGACTTTTTGCAGTTTCTTCGCAGGTTTCAACATCGAAGGCGCTCCGCGGTTCAAACGATGGTGAACAGCGGCTGGTCGTACTCAACCGGCTGACCGTTTTCTACCAGGATGGATTCGATGACGCCGGCTTTTTCAGCGGTGATGTGGTTCATCATTTTCATCGCTTCAACGATGCAGATGGTGTCGCCCACTTTCACGGTTGCGCCGACTTCAACGAAGGCTGGCGAGGTCGGTGCCGGGGTGCGGTAGAAAGTACCGACCATTGGCGACTTGACCACGAAGCCGTTCAGCGCAGGCGCGGCTGGGGCGGCAGGTGCAGCGGCAGCAGCCGGGGCGGCGGCAGGTGCGGCAGCCGGAGCAGGTGCTTGCATCTGTGGCGCGTAGAACTGTTGAGCCGGGGTCTTGCTGTGGCGGCTGATCCGTACGGACTCTTCGCCTTCCTTGATTTCCAGCTCGTCGATACCGGATTCTTCCAGCAGTTCGATCAGTTTCTTAACTTTACGGATATCCATGAATCATCAACTCCCAAGGGTCGGTCAGGGGCGCTTGGCCGGTTGTTCAAGTTGTTCCAGGGCGGCCTCCAGGGCCAGTCGGTAACCGCTGGCGCCAAGGCCGCAGATCACACCTACTGCTACGTCGGAGAAGTAGGAGTGATGGCGGAAAGCTTCGCGTTTGTGCACGTTCGACAAATGCACTTCGATAAATGGGATGCTCACCGCCAGCAGCGCGTCACGTAATGCAACACTTGTATGCGTAAAAGCGGCGGGATTGATCAGGATAAAGTCCACGCCTTCGCCACGCGCGGCATGGATGCGATCAATCAATTCGTACTCGGCATTGCTTTGCAGGTACAGCAAATGGTGGCCGGCTTCACGCGCCCGGCGTTCCAGATCAAGGTTGATCTGTTCCAGGGTCACCGCCCCGTAGACACCCGGTTCACGGGTACCGAGCAGGTTCAGGTTGGGTCCGTGAAGAACCAGTAAGGTCGCCATCGGCTGTTCCTTGTTATTGATGTGGGTGCGTCAGAACCCGGCGACTATGCCGCAAAGCCTTTGTGACTGTCCAGTTCTATGCAGTAGGCGGCACGATTAGCGATGATTGCGCAAAATTTGTGACTGTGAGGCTGGATTTGGTCAGTGATTGATCGTTCCCACGCTCCGCGTGGGAATGCCGCCCCGGACGCTCCGAGTCCCGCTCTAAAGTCGTGACGCGGAGCGTCACAGGATGCATGACCACGCAGAGCGTGGGCACGATCTCGATCGCATTAGACGCGAAACGCTTGCACGGCAGTGTTCAGTTGCCCACCCAGTTCCAACAGATGCTCACCCTGGCTGCGGCCTTGGCCGATTCGCAGCAGATTATCCTCGCCCAGCTGGTGAATCCGCTCGCTGTTGTCACGAATCTCACTGACGGCGCCACTCTGCTGCGCGGTCACATCGGCGATGCGCACGGCAGTGTCGGAAATGGTCTGGATCGCCCCGACGATTTCATCCAGCGCGCCGTCGGCCGCCTGGGCCTGCTGGGCGGTGGCTTCGGCGTGTTCGACCTGCGCGCGCATGCCCTGCACCGACTGATGGGCGGCGCTTTGCAGGCCGGTGATCAAACCCTGGATTTCAGCGGTGGCGCCCGCCGTGCGCTGGGCCAGGGTGCGCACTTCGTCAGCCACCACGGCAAACCCACGCCCGGCTTCCCCGGCGCGCGCAGCCTCGATGGCGGCGTTGAGGGCCAGCAGGTTGGTCTGGTCGGCAATCGAGCGAATCACGGTGAGCACGCCGCCGATGGTGGCGGATTCTTCCGCGAGTTTCTCGATCATCTGCGCATTTTGCTGCACTTCACCCACCAGTGCGTGCAAGCCGGTGAGGCTCAGGCCGATCACCCGTTGGCCCTGTTCCACGGCCAGGCCTGCACTGCGGCTGGCACCGGCGGCCTGGCTGGCATCGCCGGCCACTTGCTGAATGGTGGCTTCCAGCTCGCCCAGGGAATCGCGGATCTGCGCGGTATCGCCGGCCTGACGCTCGGCCCCGTCGTGCAGGCCACTGCTCAGCTCGGCCAGGGCGCGGCTGCTGCCGGCGACTTGTTCGGCATTTGCGCGAATGGTGCCCACCAGGTCCACCAGGTAAGCGCGCAAGCGGTTCAGCGAGGCTTCAATATCGTGCAGTTCGCGGTTGGTCTTGCCCAGCGCAATCGGCTGGCTGAAATCACCTTCGGCCCAGGTCGACAGGGCGGGCGCGAGGTTGGTCAGCACCCGCGCCAGGCGCCGTTGCAGGGTGTCGATCAGCAGGGCAATCAGCAGGATCAGGCCGATCATCACGCCTTGTAACAGGCGAACTTCGCCCTGGATCCTGGCGTGTTGGGCGCGTACCACCGGCTCCAGGCCGGAGATGGCCTGTTGCACGGCGGCGATTTTTAAATGAGTGGCGGCGGCCAGTGCGGTGCGCTGCTGGATTTGCTCGCGGGTACGCTTGAGTTCGGCGGGGTAGCGGGTCAACAGGCTGTTGAGTTCGCGCTTGAGGTCGACCCCGGTGTCCTGAACTTCGGCTTTCTCGCTGTTTTCCAGGCCCATCATGGCGGAAAAATCATCGGCGCTGGATTCACTGCTGGCCTTGACACCAAGCAATGGCAACCCCGCCAACACGTCGGCCTGAGTGCGGATACTGGCGACCTCGCGCTCCACGTCATCGGCCAACTCCGCGCGCCCGCTGCTGACCAGTTTGTCGCGGGCCAGGGACAGTTTGCCCAGGTGCTGGGACGCGGCCAGCAAGGGCGGCAGGTAGCGAGCGGCGTCTGGTGAGTTGACGCCCGTGGCGTATTGGCTCAGTTGCTCAAGGTTCGCGCCCAGCTCACGTTCGGCTTGCAGCAACAGGGCTTGCGGGTCGCCCGCCAGTTTGCCGGCGGCGAGCAGGTCGGTTTTGCTGAAGGTGTCCAGATCCACCAGGCTGGGGCGCAGGTTTTGCCCAAGTTCTGCCGGCAATTCGTCAAGGTGCTGCAACAGGTTTTCCAGGCTTTGACTGGCGCTGCTCAAACGCAGGGCATCGCCGCTGGAGAGGTAATCATCAATGTTGCGTGCGGCCTGGTTCTGAAAGGTCTGCGACAGGCCCAGGTAGCGTTCCATCAGCAGATAAGGCCGTTCCAGCGCACGTTGCGACCACCATAGCGTCGCTCCAAGGGCCAGGCACACGGCCACCAGCAGAAGGGTATTGAGATTGGTCAGCAGCTTCAGGCGCATGCGTGGTTTCAACCGACAGCAAAAGATAAGTGCCTGAAGTTATTGCGTTTCCATTACAAAGTTATGACGGATTCGGTGGATTCCGGTGAAAAGGTGGCACTTTGCTTTGATGTACGAGCGGCTTGCACGCGGTTGCGTCCTGCGTCCTTGGCGCGGTACAGCGCCTCGTCGGCCTGGGCAGCCATCATCAGGCTGTCGGAGCCGTCGCACAGCTCTACCAGCCCGGCGCTGAAGGTGCACCATAAATCCTGCGGCTGGGCCGGATAGTGAATTTCGGCAAAGCGCCCACGGATTTCGTCCAATACCTTGCAGGCCGACTCCAGGTCGGTGTCGGGCATCACGATGGCGAACTCTTCGCCGCCGTAGCGCCCGATGTAGTCGGTCTTGCGCAGGCGTTGCTTGAGAAACAGCGCCAGGCTCTTGATCACGCGGTCGCCCATGGGGTGGCCGTGGCTGTCGTTGACGCGCTTGAAGTGGTCGATGTCGAGCATCGCAAAGCTCAGTGGCTTGTTCTCGCGGCGGGCGCGGAAGCTGCAGTCTTCGAGCAATTGCAGGATATGGGTGTGGTTGTACAACCCGGTCAGGCTGTCGCGCACCATTCGCGCCTTGAGGTTACGGGCACGGGCGGCTCGGTTGCGCACGGTGGTGATCAGGTGGCGCGGCTTGATCGGCTTGGTGAGGAAGTCGTCGCCGCCTTCGCTCATGGCGTCCAGTTGTTTATCCAGGTCGTCTTCGGCCGACAGGTAGATAATCGGTACACTGACGTACCGGTCGTTGTGGCGAATCACCTTGGCCAGTTCGGTGCCGGTACAGGCAGGCATATACATGTCGAGGATGATCAGGTCCGGCTGGAAATCCGCCAGTTCGGCCATGGCCTGGATCGGTTCGATCAAGGTGCGCGTGACGATGCCGGCGCTGTTGAGCAGGCGCTCGGTGTGCAGCGCTTGTGCCCGCGAGTCATCGATGATCAGCACTTTATAAGGTTCGTACTGCGCGACGCAGGTCAGCACTTCAATCTTTTCCAAGAGGCTCGACGCTTCCAGGGTGCCGGTGAGGAACTCCTGGCCACCGGCGCGCACGGCGGCCAGGCGCGTTGGCGTGTCGGTTTCGTGCAAGCTGAAAAACAGCAGCGGCAGCTTTTGCTCGAGGCCTTCCTGGGCTTCGGCGGCCAGCTTGAGGCCCAGGCCCGCCCCGCAGAAGTCCACATCCATCACAATCGCCGACGGCAGGCGCTCTGCGAGGGAGGCACGAAACGCCGGCACACTGTCCAGGGACTGGGCGCTCATGCCAAAGAATTCCAACTGTTTGGCCAGGCGTTCGGCGCGGTCGTGATCGGCCAGCATCACGTAGATGGGCTTGCGCATCGGCGGCAGTAAGGTTTGTTCCAGCTGATCACCCTGGCGCAGACCGGTGCGGGACAGGCGTTGCATCAGGCGGTTGAGTTCGGTGATGACCTGGCTGCTCAGCCGGCCGCGATTTTCGTCCACCACCTTGAGCGATTCGCCGATGTGTCGTGCCAGCTGGCCGTGTTCCGGCTGTTCGAAACGCTCGGCAAAGCGCAGCAGGCGCAGGTTGGCTTCGCTGAGTTCGGACAAATCGGTGTTCGACCATTCGCTGCGTTGCAGGCGTTGCCAGATCTCAAGAATTTGACGTGCCTGATGAATTACCCGCTGGGCAAAATGGTGCTTGAGACGCTCACGGCTGGGGTCTTCTGGCTCGGTCATATCCTGACTACTAGTGAGGGTGCATGCTGAGGTCGACTGATGGCTCTATGCTAGCACCTCTTTTCTGTTGCATGAGTGTCATACGTCAATTAAGTGCAAGTCTTGGGGATTCAGTTACCGACCCAATGGTCACGCTGCGTAAAAAGCGTGCATCCTTTATAGTCGAACGTCTCCCACCTGCCACTTTCGGTTAAAAGCCCCGCGCCGATGGGCACGATGGGGTAGGGTTGTGGTCGGAGTGTTTGACCGCACCCGGACAATTGACGTGCATGAACTCAAGTGATTGAAAGGATATCGCCATGCTGGACTGGAAAAACCGTGCAGGCAGTGCCAAAGGCCCCGCCCCTGAGCCAAAGTCGACCCAACGCGGCTACTTTCGTAACCTGCTGATGAGCAAAGCGCTGCTCAGCGTGCTGGCCTTGTACCTGTTGGTCACCGGCGGCCTGGGTTGGTACTGGAGCGAAGAGCCGGCGCTGTTCCCGGTCCAGCAAAACGCCCAGCTTGCCGCCGAGAAGGAAGGCAAGCAGATGGTGATTGGCTACACCACCGTCGAAACCCTCAAGACCGTGGTCGGCACCTTGCTGAACAAGCCTGGTGGCTACATTTCCAACGACCGTTTCCCGCCAGGCCTGTGGATGGATAACATGCCGAGCTGGGAATATGGCGTGCTGGTGCAGGTGCGTGACCTGACCCGCGCCTTGCGTAAAGACTTCGCCCGTTCACAGTCGCAGTCGGCTGAAGACGCGGACCTGGCCAAGGCTGAACCGCGCTTTAACTTCGACAACAAGAGCTGGGTGCTGCCGTCCAGCGAGTCGGAATACCAGGAAGGCATCAACTCCCTGAGCCGCTACGAGGCACGACTGTCCGACCCGAACCAGAAGGGCGCGCTGTTCTATGCCCGCGCCGACAACCTGAACAACTGGCTGGGTGATGTCGCCACGCGCCTGGGTTCGTTGTCGCAACGCCTGTCGGCCAGTGTGGGTCGGGTGAAGCTCAACACCGCACTGAAAACCGAGGCCCTGGCGCCGGGTGAAGTGCCGCAGGTCGATGAAGAAGTGGTGGAAACCCCATGGATGCAGATCGACAACGTGTTCTACGAAGCCCGTGGCCAGGCGTGGGCCTTGTCTCACCTGTTGCGCGCGATTGAAGTCGACTTCGCCGACGTGCTGGCCAAGAAAAACGCCACCGTCAGCGTGCGTCAGATCATTCGCGAGTTGGAAGCCTCGCAGGAGCCGGTGTGGAGCCCTATGATTCTTAACGGCAGTGGCTTTGGCATCCTCGCCAACCACTCGCTGGTCATGGCCAATTATATTTCCCGGGCAAACGCTGCAGTGATCGACTTGCGTCAGCTCCTCAACCAAGGGTAATGATGGACGCTTCTCAAAAGGAGGTCGCACACCGTGAGGCCTCTGATGCTGAACTGATCTGCTGGGTGGACGAGCAGGACAACCTGCTCGGCGACCTTGTCAGGTCCGACCTGCGCCAGCGCGGCCTGATCGGCCGTTGCACCTTTATCTTCCTGTTCAACTCCGCCGGTGAACTGTGTGTGCACCGACGCACCCTGAGCAAAGCCCTGTATCCCGGCTTTTGGGACACGGCGGCAGGTGGCATGGTGGCGGCGGGCGAGACCTACGCGGTTTCGGCTGCCCGTGAGCTGGAAGAAGAACTCGGCGTGGGCGGTGTGGAACTGGTCGAGCACGACCACTTCTACTTTGAGGAGGAGGGCAGCCGGCTGTGGTGCAAATCTTACTCGGCAGTCTGGGATGGCCCATTGCGCTTGCAGCCCGAGGAGGTCATGGAAGCGCGGTTTCTGCCCCTTGAAACGGTCCTGCAGGAAGCTCAACAAAAGCCTTACTGCCCGGATGCTCAAGAGGGCTTGCGGCGCTATCTGGCCTCACGTCGCTAAAGTTGCATAAATTGGCGCTATTTGGCTCTTAGCAAGCCGGCTTTTTGCCGTTACACTGCGCGCCTTTTCACCCGAACCGCCTTGGCGTTTCGGTAGCGCTGCCCCTGCCTGAGTGGGGCTTCGCGGTCGGTAAGCTGCCTTTTGTAACGAGAGCCGGGTTCCGATCAGTCTTTGTCCTCCCAAGAGGATTGCCGGTGGCCAAAAAAGCCGCATCCTTCGCCGCCCTTGGTGGCCTGGTATTTTCCACCGACGCAGGTCGACACTGCCCGGACTGTCGTCAGCCCGTGGATTCGTGTACCTGCAAACAGACCCTGATCCCTGAAGGCGACGGCATTGCCCGCGTACGACGCGAGAGCAAAGGCCGTGGCGGCAAGACGGTGACTACCATCACTGGCGTGCCCTTGGCTGAAGAAGCCCTGAAGGAACTGGCTACCACGCTGAAAAAGCGCTGTGGCACCGGTGGCGCGTTGAAAGACGGTGTCATCGAGATCCAGGGTGATCACGTCGAGTTGCTGTTGGCCGAGCTGATCAAGCTGGGTTACAAAGCGAAGAAATCCGGCGGCTAGCAGCCTCTGTGAAACCCACCCCGATGGCCCTTTGCTGAACGCGAACTGTCGTCTCCATGGTTTTCACAGAGCCTGTTCCTGACCGGTGTCTAAACTCTGTCCTGCGAGTGGGGTCTACCTTCCTTACAGGCAAATCGTCATTTTCATTCTTTAGACTTCGCCAGCCTTGCAAGAAGGGCGTGGTGATCTTCGACTTTATATAGGGGACTTCGATGTCCGTACGACGCACACGCAAAGACGATGGCAGCCAATGGACAGTTGCGGACAGCCGCAGTGTTTATGGGATTCGCCATTGGGGGGCCGGGTATTTCGCGATCAATGATGCCGGTCGCGTTGAAGTCCGTCCGAACGGCCCGAACAGCACACCGGTTGATCTGTACGAGCAAGTTGACGAGCTGCGCAAAAGCGGTTTGTCCTTGCCGCTGCTGGTGCGTTTTCCCGACATCCTGCAAGACCGTGTACGCCAGCTGACCGGTGCGTTCGATTCGAACATCGAGCGCCTGGAATACCAGAGCAAGTACACCGCACTGTACCCGATCAAGGTGAACCAGCAGGAAGCGGTGATCGAGAACATCATCGCCACCCAGAACGTGTCGATCGGCCTGGAAGCCGGCTCCAAGCCCGAGCTGCTGGCCGTGCTGGCCCTGGCACCCAAGGGCGGCACCATCGTCTGCAACGGTTACAAGGACCGTGAGTTCATCCGCCTCGCGCTGATGGGCCAGAAGCTTGGTCACAATGTGTTTATCGTGATCGAGAAAGAATCCGAAGTCGGCCTGGTGATCGAAGAGGCTGCGAGCCTCAAGGTCAAGCCGCAGGTTGGCCTGCGTGTGCGTTTGTCGTCGCTGGCGTCGAGCAAATGGGCCGACACCGGTGGCGAGAAGTCCAAGTTCGGTTTGTCGGCGGCGCAATTGCTGTCGGTGGTCGAGCGCTTCCGCGCTGCCGGCCTGGACCAGGGCATCCGCCTGCTGCACTTTCATATGGGTTCGCAGATCGCCAACCTGGCCGACTACCAGCACGGTTTCAAGGAAGCCATTCGTTACTACGGCGAATTGCGCAACCTCGGCCTGCCGGTCGATCACATCGATGTGGGCGGTGGCCTGGGCGTGGACTACGACGGCACGCACTCGCGTAACGCCAGTTCGATCAACTACGACATGGACGATTACGCCGGTGTGGTCGTGGGCATGCTCAAGGAATTCTGCGACGCGCAGAGCCTGCCGCACCCGCACATCTTCTCCGAAAGCGGCCGCTCCCTGACCGCCCACCACGCCATGCTGGTGGTGCAGGTCACCGACGTCGAAAAACACAACGACGACGTGCCGCAGATCGAGAACAAGGAAAGCCTGCCGGAAACCGTGCAATGGCTGGTGGACCTGCTGGGCCCGACCGACATCGAGATGGTCACCGAGACGTATTGGCGCGCCACTCACTACATGAGCGACGTGGCCACCCAGTACGCCGACGGCAAGCTGACCCTGGCCGAAAAAGCCCTGGCCGAACAGTGCTACTTCGCTGTGTGCCGCCGCCTGCACAACTCGCTCAAAGCCCGCCAGCGCTCGCATCGCCAAGTGCTGGATGAGCTCAACGACAAGCTGGCCGACAAATACATCTGCAACTTCTCGGTGTTCCAGAGCCTGCCGGACACCTGGGCCATCGGCCAGGTGCTGCCGATTCTGCCGCTGCACCGTCTCGACGAAGAGCCGCTGCGCCGCGCCGTGCTGCAAGACCTGACCTGCGACTCCGACGGCAAGATCAAGCAATACGTCGACGAGCAGAGCATCGAGACCAGCCTGCCGGTGCATGGCTTGAACGAAGGTGAAGACTACTTGCTGGGCATCTTCCTGGTGGGCGCTTACCAGGAAATTCTCGGTGACATGCACAACCTGTTCGGTGACACCGACTCGGTAAACATCTACCAGCGTGAAGACGGTTCGGTGTACAGCGCCGGGATCGAGACCCACGACACCATCGAAGACATGCTGCGCTACGTGCACTTGTCGCCGGAGGAGTTGATGACGCACTACCGCGACAAGTGCGCCAGCGCGAAGATCAGTGCCAGCGAGCGTACGCAGTTCCTGGATGCGTTGCGTCTGGGGCTGACGCGTTCGTCCTACCTGTCCTCGTAAGTACACTGCTCCCAGGCTGACAAGGATCTCAAAGTGACTGAGATCCAGTGTGGGAGCGGGCTTGCCCGCGATGGCGGTGTATCAGTCCGCACATTCAGGGCTGACACACCGCCATCGCAGGCAAGCCAGCTCCCACATTTGGATTTTCGTTTGGTCGTACCTTCTGTGTGAGGTCTGAACGATGTCGAGCAAATGGCTGCAAGCGTTAACCCTGGCAGTCGCCGCATTCCTCTCGGCCTGCTCGCCGATCAAAGTGCTCAACGCACTGACCCCTTCCAGCACGTTCACCAAAACCTCATCGATTGCCTACGGCCCTGACCCGCGCCAGAGGCTCGATGTCTATCGCCCTGTCACCGCCTTGCCCAACGCCCCGGTCGTGGTGTTTTTCTACGGCGGCAGCTGGAACAGCGGCTCCAAGGATGATTACGGTTTCGTTGGCGAAGCCCTGGCTTCACGCGGCATTGTGGTGGTCGTCGCGGACTACCGGCTCTATCCGCAAGTGCGTTACCCCGCTTTTCTCCAGGACGGCGCCCAAGCGGTGGCCTGGACTCATCAGCACATCGCCGAATATGGCGCCGACCCCAAGCAGCTCTACCTGATGGGCCATAGCTCCGGCGCGTACAACGCCTCGATGCTGGCGCTGGATGCGCGTTGGCTCAAAGAAGTGAACCTGTCACCCTCGATGCTCAAGGGTTGGATCGGCCTGGCCGGGCCTTATGACTTCCTGCCGATTGAAAACCGCGATGTGCGCCCTGTGTTTTTCTTCCCGGACTCACCGCCCGATTCCCAGCCGATCAACCACGTCAGTCATGATGCACCGCCGAGCCTGTTGATCGCCTCGCAGAGCGACACGCTGGTCAACCCCACACGCAACACGGGCGGGCTGGCGAAAAAGCTGCACGAAGCGGGGGTGCCGGTCGAGGCGTTTTATTTCACCAGAACCAGCCACGCGACATTAGTGGCATCCATTGCCAAGCCATTGCGCTGGCTGGCGCCGGTGCTGGATCGGGTCACGGCGTTTATTCGCTCCACTCCAGGCCAGTGAGGCTGGCTTTACCGGATTATCAGGGTGTACTGCGCTGAGCTCTCGGGGCTGGTTTCCTCCAGCGCTACAGACTGCAGCGTGTTTTGCGCTGAAGGGCTGACTGTCAGACTAGCGCTATTGTCCATCAGTGTTCGACCCTGGGGTGGCAGCGTCGCTCTTATGCCTTGTTGTGTCACGAAGAAGTGGAAATCCGTTTGATTCCAAACCTCCACGCCTTTCTGGATGGCGGGCTGCGCTGGGAGTGTTGACGGAGCGTCGTCCAGTTTGAGTGTCCATTCGCCCGTGTCCGGAGTGACGGGGGGAACCTGAACGGACGGCTCGGCGACGGCTTCGACAGGGGGCTTGGCTTGTTTCTTCTTGGACGAGCGAATAACAGCGGCGGCGATCAATGCGACCACTATCAACGCGCCGATAAGCAAGTAGGTGTTGTTACTCATGTGGGTTCTTCCTTGAGTGCAATAAGATCGCAGCCTTAAGCTGAAGGCTCTTCAGCGGCGATCTCCATTCAACGCCGGAAAGTCGGGTTTGTAACCTGTGAGAACTGACAGGTTGGCTCCCGCCCATTGATTAAACTGCGTGCGGCGCCTCATCCCATAGGTAGCGATCACGCAAGGGCACGCCCATTTCCTGGCGTAGCGCATTCTCGGTGAAGGGCGATGGATTGAGGGTGGTTGGCCGGGTGAGCGGGTTGTTGTCGTGATCGAACAGCTCCCCGTCCTCAATGGCGAGGCCGAGTGCTTGGTACTCGACGTTATTAACGAAAACCGGCTGACCGTAGCGCTCAATGGGGTTTCCATCGAGGCCAAAAGCCTGTTGGTTTCCGGGTTGGTAGGTGCCAGTGGCGCCATTGAAGGCATGGGCCAACTCGTGCTGGAGTGCAAGCATCGGTGTGGTCGACAGCTGTTGGCCGAAGTGGAAGGTTTGAAGCTCTATTTCGGCGTGAGTGGCGACTGCACCGGCCACCTCATTTTTGATGTAGCCCAATTCTGATTCGCTTTGAAACTGCGAAGTTTGCCAAGCGGAAAGCGCGTCGCTGTAGGCGTTGCGGAAGTAGTAGTAACTGGCGTTCATGTCGGCAGACTCTCGCAGGGTGACGGGAGACCTTATGTCGTCCACGAAGTCGTCCATTTGCTCAAGCATCCGCTGGCCGACAGGCGAACCTCGAAGCTGGTCGAGAACGTCTTGCACGGCGTCGATGAACTCGGGTTTGCCTTCTATCTTCAGCCCTTTTCTCCCGACGTCCTTGACCTCCATAAACGTGACGTTTGAAGGCCCATTGTGATGAATCTTGTCGGACGCTTTGGCGTAAATGCGATCTTTTTTACTCGTGGAGTGAATCACGTCATGGCCTGCGCCTGCGTAAAACGTGGTCTTGCGGGCGCCCACCAGTTTATCGTCGCCGCGGCCTCCATTTAAAACGTTGATGCCTGCGCCTGCATACAGCTGGTCATTGCCTTGGTCGCCGTTCAAATACACCAGTCGGTGATTGGCGCCCTTGCCTGCATGCAGCACGTCATTGCCTTTGCCACCCCTCAGCACGGCACTGCCCGTGCCTGCGCGCATCCGATCATCGCCGTCACCACCCAAGGCGATTCCGCCGCCGCTACCCAGGTGAATGGAGTCGTTGCCGCTGCCGCCATTGACCCGTGCATAGCCGGCGCCGGTCTTGACCCGGTCATTGCCGTCGCCCGTGATGATCCGAACAGGTGCCTTAACGCCAGGGCCAATGACCACCGAGTCATTTCCGCCCTGGGTCTCAATATTTATCATGTGCAGGTCTGTGCTTTCGGGCATTGGGAAGGGGTAGGTTTTCCCATTGATGATGGCCGTCAATGTCCTGCTGTCATGGGCTGTGATCTTTATATTGTCTGCCTGATCGCCGGTGACGATGTGAGTCATGCTGGCTGAGTGATAGTTGCCGGCACTGTCTTGCCAGGTTTCCACTTCGCGTTTGATCAGTACATTGGCTTCGTTGAACAACGTATGTGTCTGTTGCCCAATGTCAGGCGTGGGTGCCGACGGGCTGGGCGTTTCAGGCTGGGGTGCCAATGTCGGAGCGTCGGATGCGCCGAGGGGAATGCGGGGAAGTACTGTGTTCACGCAGGCTCCTGTTTCCTTCTGGCTCGCGAGAGTGGGCCAGGCGGATCCTCTGTGGTTGTAGCCCTTGCAAAGGCTCCACGCGCAGTTGTGAGTTTTTCTTACGCTGCAAACCGGCCATTCTTTACTAACGGGCGCTGAGCCAGCGGTCCTGTTTGTTCAGGCGCCAGGCAATTGCCCACAGTGTCAGGCTGCGCAGGGCCATGAACAGCAGGAAGGTGACCCACAGCCCATGATTGCCCAAGCCCTGCAAGGCCCATGCGAATGGCAGCACAATCACCACCGTCAACAGCATGCCGTTACGCATTTCCCGCGCGCGGGTTGCACCGATAAACAGGCCGTCCAGTAAATAGCTCCACACCGCAATCAACGGCAGTACGGCCAGGTAAGGCAGGTAGATATCGGCGGTTTCGCGCACGCTGGGGATATCGGTTTGCATGGCGATAAACAAGTGCCCGGCGAAGGTGAACAGCAGGGCGAACCCTAGGCTGGCGATCAATGACCAGCCACAAGCGACCACCAGCGAGCGGCGCAATGCCTGGCGATCATGGGCGCCGATGGCGTGCCCGCACAGCGCTTCGACTGCGTGGGCCAGACCGTCGAGGGCGTGGGCCGTCAACAGCAGACCATTGAGCAGCAGCGCATTGGCCGCCACGGTGGCATCGCCCAGGCGTGCGCCTTGCACCGTGATCATGAAAAACACCGACTGCAGCGCCAGGCTACGGATAAAAATATCGCGGTTCACCGCCAACAGCGGCCGCCAGCTTTGCCACCGCTGCAAAGCGGCCCAGGCGATATGCCCGGGATACGCGCGCAGGGCTTTTTGCGTGAGGGCCAGGCCGAGCAGGGCGCCGGTCCATTCGGCGATAACGGAGGCGCGTGCTGAGCCGACCACACCCCAATCCAGACCGAGTACAAACCACAGGTTCAAGGCGATGTTGACCAGGTTGGTGGTCAGCAGGATAGCCAGTGGTGCGCGGGCATTTTGCGTGCCGAGGAACCAGCCGACCAAGGCATAGCTGGCCAGCGCGGCGGGCAGGCCGAACAAGCGGGTGTGGAAAAAATCGCGGGTCAGTTGGTTCAGCTCGGGCGAGGGCTGCATCCACTCCAGGGCCAGATGGCTCAGCGGAATGCCCACCGTGCCCAGCAGCATGGCCAGCCCCAGCGCCAGCAACAAACCTTGCAGCAGGATTTGCCTGAGCGCCGCGCCATCCCCGCGCCCGGCGGCTTGTGCGGCAAACCCGGTGGAACCCATGCGCAGAAAGCCCATGGCCCAGGCCAGGAAGGTATACAGGCTGGCGCCCACGGCCACAGCGCCCAGTTGATGGGCGTGGGGCAGGTGGCCGATGACCATGCTGTCCACCAGGGCCACCAGCGGCACCGAGATGTTCGACAAGATCATCGGCGCCGCCAATGCCCAGACGCGGCGATGGGTGCGGCGGTCGCGCCAATCTGTCAGCAGGGTGAGTGTTTTCAAGTATTAATGCACAACCCAGCTGAGCAACCACAAACCCAGCATCAACCAGATAATTCCCATAATGATCGAGGCGCGCATAAACGCACGCACCGCCGAGTACAGCAACATCAACCCGATGATGAGGGCGGCGATGCTGATGATCGAGGTGTCCATGCCCAATGTGCGCGACAGGCCTTCAATAAAGTTGCCGCCCGCGTGGGTCAAGGCGCCGAACAGCCCGCTGAGCCCGTCGACGATAAAGCGGATGACGGACCCCAGTGCCTGGCCCAACCATTCGAAAAAGCTTTCTACCTGCATGTGTGTGTCCTGATGAAGAGGTGGGCGTCGCTGAGCCTTTGGTCGTTATTACACCAAGCGAGTTCCCTTTTAGCATAGAGGTTTACGCGTTACAGGGATTCACTTGCCTTCGCCCGGCATCCGCCCGAAGCTATACACCTTCAGGAGCCCCCGCATGAACCTCGAACACCTCACCGAACGCTTGCACCGTATTCGCGATACCAACGACTGGAAGCGCTTCCACAGCCCTAAAAACTTGGCCATGGCCGCCAGTGTGGAAATGTCCGAGCTGGTGGAAATATTCCAGTGGCTGACCGAAGACCAGTCGCGCCAACTGCCGGCGGACAAACTCACCCACGCCGGGCAGGAAGTCGGCGATATCGTGCTGTACCTGCTGTTGCTGTGCAGTGAGCTGGGCCTGGACATGAACGAAGTGGTACGCGCCAAACTGGCCGACAGCGAACGGCGGTTTGCCCATGAGTGACCGTCACTTCGACCAGTTGGCCACGCGCTTTGCCGAAAAGATCTACGGTGGCGCCAAAGGCGCGATCCGCCTGGCGGTGTTGCAGGCCGACCTGACTGAAGCCTTGCCCGAGCGCCCTTTGCGCGTGCTGGATATCGGCGCGGGCCTGGGGCATATGTCGCTGTGGCTGGCCGAGCGTGGCCATCAAGTGACCCTGGCCGAGCCCGCCGAGCCGATGCTTGAAGGCGCCCGTCAGCGGTTTGCCGACGCCGGGCAGACCGCGACTTTTATCCATGCGCCCTGGCAGCAATTGCTCGGCCAACTCACCGAGCCCTACGACCTGGTCCTGTGCCACGCCGTGCTCGAATGGCTGGCCGAACCTCACGCGATCCTGCCGGTGCTGCACCAGCTCACGGTGCCCGGCGGCTGGTTGTCGCTGGCGTTCTACAACCGTGATGCGCTGATTTACCGCAACCTGCTCAAAGGCCACTTCCGCAAAATGCGCAAGAACGACATGGCCGGCGAGAAGCAGAGCCTTACCCCGCAACAACCGCTCGACCCACGGGAACTGGCGGCGCAACTCGAGGGGCTTTGGCAGGTCGAAAGCCAAAGTGGCGTGCGGGTGTTCCACGACTATATGCCGATGGAATTCCAGGCCCGCGCCAATCTGCAGGACTTGTTGGAGATGGAACTCGCTCACCGTCGTCACCCAAGCTTTGCCGGACTTGGGCGTTATTTGCACTGGATCTGCCGTCCGGTTTAAGCGGCCCAGTCTGCGGAGGTCGAAATGCGTCGTCTCTGTTTGATCCTGTTATCCCTCGGCTTGGGTGCCTGTTCCACGCCCAACCCCTACGTGGCCGCCTCGGTGCCGATGCCACCGGCTCCGGCCCAGGCGGCGAACACCTTTGATGCCAGCGCCTACCCGGCGCCGATGCGCGACTATGGCGCCTACCGCAGTTGGGGCTGGCTTAACGGCCAGTTGCCCGCGGGGACGGCCTGGGCGGATTCGGCGCAAATAGCCGAAGCGGTCAGCGGCGCTCTAGATCAGCGCGGCTTGCGCCCTTTGCATGACAGCCGCGCCCCCGACCTGCTGGTAACCGCCGACGTGCGTCTGGAAAAACGCCTGCGCCAGGTGCAGGACGACTATGGCTACGGCTACGGTGGCTATAACCGCTATGGCAATGGCTACGGCATGTACAACACGGTGCCGGTGGTACGCACCTATGAAGTGACAGTTGCGGTGGCCCGCGTGAGCCTGTTCGATGCCCGCACGCGCCAGCCGGTATGGAGCACCAGCGCCGAAACCACCAGCCAGGGTAGCCTGAGCGAACGCGCTGATGCGTTGCGCGAAGCGATGCAGAAGGCAATGAGCGCTTATCCACCCAGTTAGCAGCTATTCTCATCTCAGGCTTATTCCATTTTTTGGAGAACCCCCATGCTTCGTCGCCTTGCTGCACTCGCTGTAGTGGTCTTGTTGAGTGGCTGCCAGACCAGCCAGGTCAACCATGACTTTGATGCCAGCCGCGATTTTGGCGCGTACCGCAACTGGGCCTGGAAAGACCCTGCCCTGCAATACCGCCCGGATGATCCACGGATCAAGAGCGACCTCACCGAGCAACGCATTCGCCAGGCCGTGGGCGAGCAACTCGACCAGCGCGGCCTGCGCCCCGCAGCCGCAGGCACCAGGGCCGACCTGAATGTACAGGCCTACCTGATCGTCGAAGAGCGCCAGCAACAAGTCACCACCAACTACGGCGGCGCCTGGGGCGGCCCGTGGAATGGCTACTGGGGCGGGCCGATGTACAACGAAACGCGCAACATCACCTACAAAGTGGCGACCATCCAGATCGACCTGCTCGACGGCAAGGACGGCAAACTGGTATGGCGTGGCAGCGACGAGCAGATGATGGCCAGCACGCCGAACCCGCAGGATCGCAGTGATGCCATTCGCAGCACGGTGACCAGGATCCTCTCCAACTACCCTCCGCACTAAAGACCACCGCCAAACCCTGTGGGAGCGGGCTTGCCCGCGATAGCGGTCTGTCAGTCACCGATGCACTGACTGATCCACCGCCATCGTGGCACAGGTATCTACACAACGTTTGAAGGCAGCCAATTTCTCCTGTGGCGAGCAGGCTTGTCCTGCGTTGGGTCGCGAAGCAGCCCCAAACCCGGACGCTGAGTTCTTTCAGGAAAACTGCAGTGCCTATACTGGGGCCGCTTCGCGACCCAACGCAGGACAAGCCTGCTCGCCACAACAGTCCACTTGCCACTAACCGGTTGTATAGATATCGATGGCCATCGCGGGCAAGCCCCACATTTTTGATCTTCACCACCTCCAGCCCTTGTCTACACTCAATTGCATCCCAGGAGAGTAAGCGCTCGGCAACTCGCCGGCACAGGAGTGCTCGATGTCTCCCCGACTTGGTTCCAGGCAAGGTGGCGCAATCGGCCTGATGGCCGCCGGCGTGTTGGCGGTGGCGCTGGCCTTTACATTGTTGATGATCGACAGCGGCCGCCTGTACCTGGAGAAGCGCAAGCTGCAAGGCGTGGCAGATACGGCGGCGCTGGAAGCGGTGAGCCGCAGCGGCACGTGCCTGAGCGGGTTGAGCGCGGCAGCGTTTGCCGGGCAGAGTGTGGCGCGCAATCATTTTGTGGTGGGCAGCGGCAATACCCTGGTGACCCAATGCGGCACCGTGACCACCGGCGCGTCGGGCCGACGCATGTTCAGTGCCAACCCTGCAGTGTCATCGGCGATTCAAGTGGTGGTGAGCAAAACCGTGACCACCAGCGTGGCCGCCGGGGTTTGGGCGTTGTTCTCCGGCAATCCGGTGAGCATCAATACCGTATTGACCGCGACCGCCGTAGCGGCGGTGCCCACGCCACCTTCGGCCCAACTGACCATCAACAGCACCCTGGCCAGCGTCAACACCGCAAGTGCGAGCCTGTTGAACCCGCTGTTCAGTGGCTTGCTCGGCGGTAACGTCAACCTGACGGTCGCCGGGTGGAATGGTTTGCTCAATACCAATATCAACCTGCTCAGTTACCTCAACCAACTGGCGGTCAACCTCAACGTGGCCGCCGGTAACTACACCCAGCTGCTCAACACCAACGTCACCGCCGCGCAGTTGATCCAGGCCGCGGTCACCGTACTGACCGCCAACGGCGCAACGGCGGACGTGATCACCGCCCTGGGCAGCTTGCAAGTCGCCGCGATCAACCAGGCACCGTTGACCGTCGGGCAGATTCTGCAATTGCAGACCGGCACCACCGCTGCGGCGCTGAATGCCAACTTGCAGGTGTTCCAGCTGATCCAGGGCGTGGTGCAACTGTCCAATAGCCAGAGCGCGGCGGCGGCGACCTTGCCCATTAGTGTGCTGGGGCTGGCCAATATCACCACCCAAGTCAAAGTGATCGAACCGCCACAGTTGTCAGCGATCGGCAACCCGGTGCTGGCGGCGGCCAACCCTACAGGGCCAAATAAAATTTACGTACGTACCGCCCAGGTGCGCACTGAAGTGACCGTGAGCTTGCCGGTATTAAGTGCGTTGTCGGGGCTGAACACGGCGGTAAACGACTTGTTGGGTCCACTGACGCCGGTGCTCGGCAGCCTGCTGAACCTGAACCTGGTGAGCACGATCAACTCGGCCTTGTGCTTGCTGGGCGCTGGTTGCCAGCAGGCGGATTTGCTGGTGCTACCCGGCAACCTGCCGATTAACATCGTACTGGATGCCGGGGCCGCGAGCAGTTACGTCACCGCCTACAGCTGCCCCACCGGCAACGCGGGCACCAAGAGCCTGACGGCGTACACCACCACCTCGCTGGCGTCGTTGAATGTGGGCAGTATTACCAATGCGTTTTCCACCACCTTGCCGATGACGGTAGCGCCGTTACCCCTGATCGATATTGGTACCAAGACCTGCCACAAGATACTCGGCATCGGCAGCTGTGACCCGCGCGTGCCGTTTGCCGGTGGTGGCATCGCGATCAAGGTGGTCAGTCCGATTGCGCAGAGCAATCAAACCCTGGTGTTCTCCAGTACCACGCCGTTTGCCACGCCGCCGAACGTGGGCCTTGCGCCGACCTATCAGGCTGCGGCACCCGCCACCAATGTGGTGAGCAGCCTTTCAACCACGCTCAATGGCGTGGGCATCACGGCTTACCAACCGTCCGGAGGAAGCCCGTTGGGCATTCTGGCGCCTACGGTCACAGCGCTGCTCAGTGCCGTCAGCGCGATTGTCACGCCGGTGGTGGATGGCTTGCTCGGCCCGCTGCTCAACCCGATCCTTAACAACCTGCTGAGTATGCTCGGCATCAGCCTGGTGAATGTGAACGTCGGCGCCAACCTCACCTGTGGCCAGACCGGCGAGGCTTACCTGGTGATTTAAACGTCGATGGCCCTGGGCAGTTCCACGCAGAACCGTGCGCCGTGTTCGCCGTTGCTGACGCTCAGGCGCCCGCCCATGTTCTCGACGATGCCGTAACTCACCGACAGGCCCAACCCGGTGCCCACGCCAATCGGCTTGGTGGTAAAAAACGGCTCGAAGATGCGTTCCAGCAAGCGCGGGTCGATGCCGCCGCCGTTGTCTTCGACCCAGATGCGCACGTGGCGGCTGTCGTGTTCGGTGTGCAGGGCAATCCACGGGCGCAGCTCGGGGTTCTTTTCGCGCTGGCTCAACAGCGCATCGCGGGCGTTGACCATCAGGTTGATCAGCACTTGCTCAAGCTGGTCGACGTAGCCTTTGACCTGCACCGGGATATCCGCCTGGGTCAGGCGCACTTCAACACCTTTGCCACGCAGGCCTTCACTGAGCAACGACAAGGTGCCCTCCAACGCCTGCGCCGGGTCAAAAGGTTGCTGCTCGACCTCCGAGCGGCGGCCGAACACACGCATATGGTCGACCACCCGCGCCGCACGCTGTACCTGGGCGTCGATGCGCTGGAGTTTTTCGGTCAGGTAGTCGATCTGCACGTCGCCATTGCTCAGGCGCTTGAGCACATTGACGATGGCCATGCGCATCACGTTCAGCGGCTGGTTGATCTCATGGGCCAGGCCCGTGGCCATTTCACCGAGGGTGGCCATTTTCGCGCTTTGCGTCAGTTGCTGCTGGGAGCGCCGCACTTCGGTGTTATCGCGGCCCACGGCCTGCACTTCCACAAGGGTGCCGTGCTCATCAAAGACGCCTCGGTCCGACCACACCCACCAGGCATGTTCGCGGCCGGGCAATTGCAGGCTGATTTCGGCTGTGCTCACCGGGAACTCCGGCGTCAACTGCTGTATGCGCTGCACAAACGCTTCGCGCTGTTCGGTCGACAGCCATTCACCCAGGTTGACCCCGCGCAACTGCGCAGGTAGGCACTCCAGGTAATTGGCCAGCGGCGTGTTGCCGAAGGTCAGGGTCAGGTCCGGGCGGTAGCGGCAGATCATTGCCGGGGAGTCTTCCACAAGGATGCGATAGCGCTCCTCACTGTCCTTGACCTGCTGTGCGGCCAAGGTTGCCTCGGTCACATCCAGCCACAGGCCGACCGCTTCGACCGGCACGCCCAAGTCGTCGCGCAGCAGCTTGGCTTCGTCGAGCAGCCAGTGGTAATCCCCGTGTGTGTCTTGCACGCGGTAACGGCTGCGCACGCTGCCTTCACGCAGCAATTGGCGGGTGCGCTGGAAGTACAGGTCGCGGTCGTCCGGGTGTACCCATTGCACCAGGTTGTCATGGGTGCATTCGGCCAGGGTGCGACCGAGCAAGGGCAGCAGACTGTGACTGAAAAACACCGGCTGCAGCGCGCCATTCACATAGCGCTGCACATAGATCACCGCCGGTGAGCTGGCAATCAGGTTATCCAGGCGGGCGCGGGCGGCATCGGCTTGCAGCTGCTGGTTCTGGATGTCGCTGATGTCGAGCATAAAACCGACCCAGCGCCGCTGTTCACCGGCGCCCAGCACCTGGCCCTGCACGCGATACCAGGTCGGCGCGACGCTGTCGCCACGGTTGAGGCGCGCGCTGGCGAGCAAGGGTTTGCCGAGGGTTTGCAGGTCGCGTAGACGGCTGTGCAGTTCCTGGCGGTCGGCGGGGTGAATGTGGTTCAGCCACGCTTCGAGGGGTTGCCGGGTTGGGCCGTCTTCCGGGTCGAGGTTGCGCATCAATTGGGGGGCGAGCTGGATTTCGCCGCTGGCGGGCAATAACTCAAACCAGCCCGTGCCCAGCAGGCCTTGCAACGCTTCCTGGCGCTCGAGTTGTTGATGGTGACGGTGTTCGCGCAGGCGGCTGAGCAGTGGGGCGGCGAGGGCGGCGGCGAGGTTCAGCCAGTCGCGGTCGTTGCTGTGCAGTTGGCCGCTGTACGCGCCGCACAGCAGCCATGCGGCGATGCCTTGGCCATCGCGATAGGGCACAAGGAACCCATCGGCATTGCCGAAAATACTGTGCAAACGCGGGTGCTCGCCGCGCCCATAAGGCGCTTTCAGGCTCAGCGGCGTGGTGCCGTTGAGGCTGTCCAGGCAGGTCCCGAGGCGTTGCCCAGTGTGCCAGAACAACGGTGCATCATGGTTGGCGTACTGGCTGTAGACCCTCCAACCCTGGTCTTCCTGATCGAGCAGCGCCAGGGCCACGCAGGGGATACGCCAGCGCTGCGCCACGCTGCTTAACTGTTCGTTGAACACCTCGGGCAGGCGGCTGAGGCTGCACACGCGCAGTTGCTCACTGACGCGGCTGCTCAATTGGTGGTTCTGTTCGCGCTGCTCGGCCAATTGCCGGCCGCCGAGCAAATCACCAATGTCTACGGCATGCAGCAGCCAGCCATTGTCGTGGGGTTCAAGCGTGCCGCGGGTGTGCAGGGTTTGCCCGGCGATCCCGTGAAAATCCAGGTCGAGGCTGTGGCGCTGCCAGTCGGCGGGCACGCCTTCAACCGTTACGGCGCTATGGGCACTCAGCAGTTCTTGCAAACGCGGCGAGTTAACCAGTGGCGGCAACTGTGGGCGCAACGTGCCGCTGAGGTCGAGCACGCGGCCTTGGCTATCCAGTTGCACATGCAACCCGGCAGACGGCGGCGCGGGCGTGTCGATTTCCAGCGCGCCATTGCGACCGAGCAAGCGCCCGAAAAGTCTGTCCCCCGAAGTCAAAACTGCAGGCTCGACTGGGCCTGCAGAGTTGCCGGTAACTGCGGCACGGTGCCGATGCCCGGCAGGACAATAAAGGGCAGCACCGCCTGGAGGTTGGCCGACGGGTAGTTGATCTGCACCGACAACAGCCCGCTGGTGAAGGTGGTGGTGACTTGGGTGGAAGCGTCGAATTTGTAGGCGTTGGGAATCCACCCCAAACGGTTGGCGACCGCCGTTTTGGCAGTGGCCTGTACGGCGGCGGGGTAGCCTTGCATATTCGGGTCCAGCCCTACGCTCTGGCGCACGGCTTCGGCGGTGGCCTGGTTGAACGACTGCAACAGCAGCAGCGGCAGGCTATAGCTGACCGTGCCGTAGAACACGGCAAAAAAAATCACAAACACGGCAATGAACTCGATGGCTGCCGCGCCTTTTTGCTTTTCCGGGAGGCTTGTTTTCATCACCGCGTCTACCCTGACGGCTACTACTTGATATCAGCATAGAATCAATCGGCGAAAAGGGATGTTTTTTACGTGATCCATAGTGCAGTGGTGCTGTTGTGGTTGGGGCTGTGTGCCGTGCAGGACGTTCGCCAGCGCTTGCTTGCCAATCGCCTGACGCTGGGCGCGGCGTTGTTGGCGTTGATCTACCTCGTGTGGACGGGCAACACCTGGCTCGGCGCCTCCGTCGGGCAGGGGCTGTGGGCGTTTTTCCTGGCGCTGCTGCTGACCTTGCCCGGTTACGCCCTGGGCCGCCTTGGAGCGGGGGATGTAAAGCTGCTCGCGGCCTTGGCGCTGGCCTCCAATGCCGACTATTTGCTGGGTTCATTTGTGGGGGCCGCGATCGCCAATTTGCTGTGGCTATTGGCAGCGCCAAAGCTTTGGCCGCTTATGAGTCAAGGGGTTAAAAAGCATCTGGGTTATCTGGCGCCGGACCCGTCAAGAAAACTGCCGTTTGCGCCGTTTTTACTGGTGGGGTTCGCCGCCACCTGGTTTTGGATCCATTAATCGTCTGAGGGTATTAACGCTATGTACATAGTCGGAAAGTACGTCTACGTTTAATACGTAGATGTACGGGAATATTCGTGGTGAAGGATTAGTCAAACTTTTGGCTTGCAATGCATGGAGTAGCGCGTGAACAAGCTTACCTCTGCAGTAAAAGTGCTCGTGGTCGACGATCAACCGCTGATCGTGGAAGAGCTCTGTGAATTTCTTGAAAGCAGCGGTTTCCGCTGCGTCCCGTGTGAATCCAGCCAGCAGGCCTTGAAGCGTTTTACCGAAGACGCCGAGATTGGCCTGGTGCTGTGCGATCTGCATATGCCGGACATGGACGGCATCGAGTTGGTCCAGGCCCTGCAGAAGGTTGCGGGCAAGCAGCGCGCCTTTGAGGCGATCATGTTGACCGGCCGTGCGGACAAGCAGGATGTGATCAAGGCGCTGCGTGCGGGGATCGCGGATTACTACCAGAAGCCAATCAACCTCGATGAGCTGCTCGAAGGCTTGCAGCGCCAGGAAGCGGCGTTGGAGGAGCGCAAGAAAGAGCTGCAACTGGGGCACTTGAACCAGAAGCTGCAATTTCTTTCCGAGTCCATCAACGACCTGTACCAGGACCTCGACAAAGCCCGCCGCAGCCCGCCAGGGCATGAGAATGACGAGGCGTCGGCCGAGGAGGCCGGGCCGGTGGAGATTCCGGCGATCTTCAACCAACTGTCGCCACGTCAGCTGGATGTTGCGCGGCTGGTGGGCAAGGGGCAGACCAATTATCAGATTGCCTGTGAGCTGGGCATTACCGAGAACACCGTGAAGCTGTATGTGTCCCAGGTGCTGCGCCTGACGCACATGCATAACCGCACGCAGTTGGCGCTGGCGTTGTCGCCTAACAACTCGGCGATGCGCCAGCGAGTCACCGCCCACTGAGTGGGAGCGGGCTTGCTGTGGCGAGGGAGCTTGCTCCCGTTGACTGCGCAGCAGTCCCCGGCTTTTTTGGGGGCGCTTCGCACCCCAGCGCAAGCAAGCTTGCTCGCCACAGAAAGCCCGCTTGTGTCTGAATGATCGTTCCCACGCTCTGCGTGGGAATGCCGCCCAGGACGCTCCGCGTCCTGCTATCAACTACCGCCCTGGGCTGTCCCGCCCGCCTTCTGATCGAAGTACTCCGGAATCGGGTGCTTGTAGCTTTCCAGCAAGCGTTGCGCCGCCAGGTCACGCTCGGCGGCTGAGGCTTTTTGCTGGGTGCTTGAGGCCGCTTTCCCGCTGGACTGCAAGGTCAGCCAGCTTTCGGTCACCGCCTGCTGCGGCGATGACGGGCCGGGCTCAATGGCCATGACACTGAGGGGCAGTGCCAGCACGGCGAGGCTGGTGAGATATAGCATTTTCATGATCAATTCCTCGGGGTGCTTGCGGCATCACTCATGGTAGCCACCTGGTCTTTGACCTTGGCGACGGGAACGCTGGCGCCTTTGAGTTTCTCGGCGCGGGCCTGGGCGTCGGTAACTTGTTCAGGGCTCAGGTTCATTTGGCTGGCCACCTGCGCGGCCTGCTTCCAGTTGTCCTGATAGATCATCAGGGTCACCAGATTGATCGCCGCCAGCGGGTCGCTCTGCTTGAGCTCCATGGCAGTCATGAACTCGAAGCGTGCGTCTTCCAGGCGCAGTTGGTTGAGGTACACCACGCCCAGGTCATTGCGGATTTTTTCATCCGTCGGCGCCAACCGGGCCGCGCGTTGCAAGTGCGCCATGGCTTGGCCGTTGTCGCCCTTGGCCGAGGCCAACTGGCCCAGGCCGTGTTCGCCTTCAGCCGCCATGCAGGTGCCGATCAGGCTTTGATAAAGCGGCTGTGCCTCGCTACGCCCGAGCAGGCGATACGCCTTGGCCTGGCGCAGGCGCACCTGGGGCAGGTTGGCCGGCAGGCTCTGCAGGTTCGCCAGGCTGGCGTGCAGCTTGCCGTCGCCGGCCATTTCATCGGCCAGGTTCAGCGCCAGTTCCTGGTCCGACCCAGGTTTGGGGCAACTGCCGCCCGCTGTCAGGGCCGCCCACGGCGTTTGGCCGTTGGTGGCACACCCCCCGAGCAGCAACAGGCTCAAACCGGCTATCAAGGCTTTCATCGGGCGGTCCTCATAAGTTACTCAAGGCCCGGGAGATGCCGATGAACGCCGGCCCCCCGAGCACGATCAGCAGGGCGGGAAACAGGAACACCATCATCACCACCGACATCTTTGCCGACATCTTCGACACGAATTCCTGAATGCGCGTGAGGCGGCGGTCGTCGAGCAATTGCTTGAGCGCCAGCAGCGATTTCATCGCACCGCCGCCTTGCTGCACCAGTTGCTGGAGGATGGTGCAGGTGTCGGTGAATTCATCCACGGCCAGCATCCGTGCGGTCTTGCCCAGTTCTTCGCTCAGCTCCAGGCCGGAGTCGACACGCGTCAGGATCAGGCGCAGTTCATAAGTCAGGTCCGGCAGCAGGCGCTGCGCTTCAATGCTCAGCACGCGCAGCGCTTGTTCAACCGCCATGCCGGACTCGAACAGGATGCGCAGCAGCGGAATGAAGGTCGAGACCTCACGGGAAATGCGCTGCTGACGCGCCTTGGCGGCCCAGGCCAGGATGCGTTTGGGCAACAGGTAACCGATGCCCATACCGATTGCGGGCGCCAGCCACGGCGAGGCCGTGCGGGGAAACAGCAGCTCCTGGCCCAACAGCACCACGCCTAGCGCCACTAGCGGCGTGCCGACCTGAAGGGCGGCGAACATGGAACGTTGGCTGGCCTGGCGCCAACCGACGCGGCTGAGCAGCAGTTGGGTTTCGTTGTCCAGACTGACCGAGCGTTGCGCGATAGGGCTGTTGCCCAATTGGCGCATCAACGTATTGAGCGTGCGTTCACGGCCCATCTGGCCCTGCAAGCGCTGGGCGACCAGGCGCTGGCCGCGCCGGTGTTTGAGCAGGTTGGCCAGCACCAGCGCCAGGGCGGCCAGGAGCATTACGGCGCTGATCAGCAGTGGGATAGCCATCTCATACACTCCGCAGCATGCGCCACAAGGTGAAGCAGCCCAGCAGTTGCATGCCGAGTGCCACGAACAACAGCGTGCGCCCGGTGCCGTCGTTCCACATGGTCATCAGGTATGCCGGGTTCACCACCAGGAAGTAGCCGATCATCGAGATGGGCAGGGCGCCGAGCACGTAGGCGGTCACGCGGGTTTCGCCGGTCAGGGCGCGCAACTGGCGGGCGGCCTGCTCGCGCTCGCGGATCATCTTGATCAGGTTTTCCAACAGTTCGCTGGCATTGCCGCCATAGCGATGGTTGATCTTCAAGCCCAGCGCAAACAGGCGAAACTCATCACGCTCGTAGAACTCGGCAAAGTCGTGGGTCGACTCCGGCAGGCTTACGCCCAACTGCACATTGCGCTGGATACGGCCCATGGCCTGTTGCAGCGGGTCTTCGGTGATCTCGATACCGCCCAGCACCGAGTCGGCCAGGGTGCGCCCGGCCTTGAGGCTGCGCACGGTGTGGTCGAGCAATTGCGGCAGCTGTTCGATCATGCGCTTGATGCGCCGCTGGTAGCGCCAGGCGATGTACAGGCGCAGCAGCACCGGCGGCAGCACCAGCATCACCAGCAGGCCGAGCCAGCCGGCCACCAGCAGCCCCAACGCCACGCCCAGGGCCCAGATCGCCAGCCACAGGCCCAGGCTGTCCGTGGGTTTGCCCAGGCCTGCGCGCAGAAACATCCGCTCCACGCCACTCCACTGGTTGGCTTCTTCGGTGAGCTGCGGCTGGCCCTCGGCGAGCCGGCTCAGTACCCGCTCGGTCTGGGCACGGCGCAGGCCGTTCTGAAAGGAGCGGATCGACAGGCCGATCAGGATCAAACAGATGAGTAGCAGGATGGCCCCGGTCATGGTCATGTCCCTTTCAAGGCTAAGCCGGTTCGCGGCGCAGTTTATCGCCGGCAGGGTTGACCGCCTCGCGCAAGAAGCCGAAGCCAGTGCGCCGGTCATGGCGGAACAGGGTATTGGTCACGTACACGTCTTCGCGGATACCCACCACCTCCACCACTTCGCTGACGCAACGACGCCCGTCCGGCAAACGGGTCAACTGGATCACCACATCGAGCGCCGCGCAGATCATTTGCCGCAGGGTTTTCTCCGCCACCACACGGCCGGTCAAGCCCACCAGGGTTTCCAGGCGCAGCAATGCATCGGCAGCGTTGTTGGCGTGCACGGTACTCATGGAACCGTCGTGGCCGGTGTTCATGGCGGTGAGTACATCAAGCACTTCCACGCCACGGATCTCACCAAGGATGATGCGGTCGGGGCGCATCCGCAGGGCGTTGCGAATCAGGTCGCTGGCCTTGACCTCGCCGTGGCCCTCGGCATTCGGCGGGCGGGTTTCCAGGCGCACCACGTGGGGGTGGCCCAATTGCAGCTCGGCCACGTCTTCGATGGTGACCAGGCGTTCATGGGGGTTGATCAGTTGGCTGAGAATATTGAGCAGCGTAGTTTTACCGGTGCCGGTACCGCCGCTGATCAGGATATTGCAGCGCTTGCCCACGGCTTCCTGGAAGAAGTCAAAGATGTTCTGGTCGATGGTCTGCATCGCCACCAGGTCGCTGCTTTTGAGCATGTCCTTGCGAAACTTACGAATCGACAGGCACGGCCCGTCCAGGGCAATCGGCGGGATGATTGCATTGACCCGGCTGCCATCCGGCAGGCGTGCGTCGACCATCGGCGACGATTCATCCAGGCGCCGACCCAGCGGTGCGAGGATGCGTTGCATCACGCGTTCAACGTGGTGCGAATCGATAAAGCGCAGGTCGCTTTGATGCAGCAAACCGTCACGTTCGATAAACACCCGGTGCGGGCCGTTGACCAGGATTTCGGTCACTGACGGGTCGCGCAGCAGCACTTCCAGCGGGCCGAAACCGGTCAGTTCATCGACGATCTCTTCGGCCAGGCGCTCCATCTCATAACGGGAAATCGCCAGGTGCATGCGGTTGATGTATTCGGCCACTTTGTCGATGACAAACTGCGCCAACAGCGGGCGTGACCCCTCCAGCAAGTTTTTGCCTGACTCCTCGATGGCATCGATGATGTAGCGATGCAGCACAAGCTTGAGCCCGTCGTGGTCAGTGTTGCCACCGAGGCCGCGAGCGGGGGCGCCGAAGAGTTTTTCACCGTTCATTTGCCAGCCCTCAGCAGGCGTTCAAACCAGGTGTGCGAGGGTTGCTTCATGCCTTCGGAGCGCTTTGCCAGGCGCTCGCCCAAAGCTTTGAGGTTGTGGGTCAGGGTTTCGCGTGGGGCCAGGGCGAACAGGGTTTGCCCTTGGTTCTTGGCATTCAGGCGCACCTCCGGGCTCAGCGGCAGCACCGCGATCACCTCCAGCCCATAGCTTTTGCCCAGGGCTTCGGCGTCGGGCGCGCAACCTTTGATGTAGCGGTCGACCAGCAGCTTGGCGTGTTCCAGCTTCATGCCTTTTTCGCGCCACTGGTTCAGCACGCCGAGGTTGCGACGGCAGTCCAGCACACTCTGGTCGGTGCACCACAACAGCTTGTCGCAATGGCTGACAAAGGTGCGCAGCGCTTCGCTGTCGGGCTGGCCGGCGAGGTTCACCACGATGTGCTGGAAGTGCTGGCGCAAGGCACTGAGCAGCATGTACAGCTCGGCCGCGCTGGTCTGTGCCAGGGGCTCGTCGTTGGGGGCGTAGGCGAGGATGCGCAGGCCCTCTTCGGCGCAGGTAAACGCGCTGTTGATCAAGGTGCTGTCCAGGCGCCTGAGGTGGCGCAAGGCATCGCCGAAATTGAACGAGCTTTCCAGCCCCAGCAACGCCAGGCTGTCACCGCGCGGCAGGCCCAGGTCTAGCAACAGGGTTTGCTGGCCGCTCTTTTGCACCACCAGCGCCAAGTGGCTGGTCAGCAATGCGCCGTCGGCATTGCTCTGGGTGCCGTAGAGCACGGTCAGGCCACCCAGTTGGGTGTTGGTGGTCACCGGCGGCAGGCGTTTGCTCAGGCGACGTACCAGCCCGGCGACTTCGCTGGAGCGTGAGCCATAGGCGACAAAATCGCGGGCGCCGGCGCGCATGGCATTGAGTACAAGCTGGTTGTCCATGCCATCGCCGAGGGCGACGATGGCGAGCATCGGCTTGGCCTCCAGCGCGCCTTCGATCAGCGCGCTTTGGGCCACCACGTGTTCGCGGTCGAGGCCGATAAACACCAGGTTGGCGAAGGTCACGTCCACCAGCGCGAGCAGCTCGTCGAGGGTGCCGCTGCCGGCGCTGACCACTTGGCCAAGCGGTGCCAGCGCGCCCTGCAGCCATTCCAGGTCGGTGCTGTTGCGGGTGATTGCCAGAAACGTCTGGCTCAGGCTATCGCTCATTGAGACAACCCATTGAGTCGGTCGAAATTGCCGTTTTCCAGGAAGTACAGGCGGTACCAGTTCGGGTCGTAGTTGCGCAGCTTCTCGCCGGGCAAGGACGGCAGTTGGGCGTTGGCGGCCAGCGGCTGCACCAGGTGCGGGGTGACGATCATCAGCAGCTCTTTGTCCTGGCGGTTGACCGAGGAATCACGAAAGAACGCACCAAGAATCGGGATATCGCCCAGGCCTGGAAACTTGCTGATATTGGTGGTGTTGGTGCTGCTGATCAGGCCGCTGATCACGAAACTTTCGCCGTCGGCCAGTGACACGCTGGTGTCGGTGCGGCGGATGGTCAGCGCCGGCACCTGGATGTTCTGGATGACCACGGCGTTGGTGTAGTCCAGCTCGCTGACTTCCGGCGCTACCTTGAGGGAAATGCGGTTGTGGTCGATCACGGTCGGGGTGAGTGTCAGGCGAATGCCGAACTCTTTGTACTCGATCGAGATGTTGTTACTGCCGCTGCTGGGCACCGGGATCGGCACTTCGCCGCCGGCCAGGAACGTCGCGCTTTGCCCGCTCATGGCCACCAGGCTTGGGCGCGCCAGGGTGTAGGCAAAACCACTGCTTTCCAGAGCATTGATCAGGGCAGAAACCCGCCCGCCGCCAAAGCCGATATTGAAGTTGGTGGTGCTCACCGGCAGCTTGAACGTGTCGACGGTAGGCGAGAGCAATTTTGGGCTACCAAGGAAAAAGTTGCTGCCGATGCCGAGGATCTTGGTGCTGGCTTCCTTGAGTTTGGAGCGGCTGACTTCGACGAAGCGGATATCGGTCTGTACCTGGCTGGGCAGCGTCGGGTCTTCTGACGGCGACAGCGACAGGCTGGTCAATGCCGAGGTAGCCTTGCCTTTGACGAACACCATGCTCTGGCGCGGCGTGTTCGAACAGGCGGTCCAGACCATCAGGCTGGTGGTGCCGGAGGCCACGCCGGTGAGCAGGAAACCGCGATCGCCATTGAGGTGTACGTCGGCAATTTTCGGGTCGCCAATGGCCAGGCGTGTGATGGCGACAGGGGATTGCAGCTCCTGTTGCAGGCCCTCGCCCACCGACAGTGCTGCGGGTAATTGGCCCAGGCTGCCGCAGTTGCCCGGGGCGGCTGCAACGAGCCCCACAGACAAGTTCGACAGCATCAGGGCACAGGCGATTTTCAGCGTGAACACCGGTGCGAAACGTCGGTTCATGCACAGCATCCTTGTTCAGTCGGGTGTTTGTTGGGTTGCTTGATTACCGCGTATCACCTCAACACCGGTGCGGCGCGCGGGGCCACCCTGGGCGACTTTTTTGGGCGCCTGGACGAAGGCCAACTGGGTGAATTGGTAGAGGTCGCGGTTAGCGCTTTGCAGCTTGCCCGGTGCATCGCTCTCACCGGCCCAGTAGTGGCTCAGCAAGCGTTCATCGGCGCTGCGCACCGCCAGGCGCAAGGTGCCGGCCTGGGTCGCCAGCATCAGTTGGCTCAGCAGTTGTTCGGGCACCGCCAGCACCACGGTGCGAGAGGGGGCATGGCGTTGGGCTTTTTCTTCGGCGGTCATTGCTGGTGGTGAAGCGGGAACGCCGTCGTTGGTCAGGCCCATTTGATCGCCGACACTGAGCAGGCGCATGGCAGGGATCACCACTTGAGCGGATTGTTCGACGTTGGCGACGTCCTGGCGCAGGTACAGCAACACGTCCACATAGTCGCCTGGGCTCAATTGGCCGGCAGCGCCAATCACTTCATCGACGGCAACCGCGAGGGCGCGTTCGTTTGGGCGGATCATGCGGGCCAGTGGGCCACCGGGGCTGAAGCTCTCATCGTTGAGCCAGGTGCCGGCCTGCAAGGCGCGCCACGGAGTGCGGCCGATGGCCTGGTCAACACTGGTCATACTGCCCGCTGGCGCTGTGCGCAGTTTTTCGATGCTCAGGTCTGCGGCGGTCAGGGCAATAAAGGGCGGTACATCGTGGGCCAGCACCACCACCGATTGGCGGGTCTGGTCCTCGACCACGGCGACGGCTTTTTCTACCGGTGCGGTGGGCGGCGGTGGCGGCGCCGGGGCAGGTTCGCGGCTGAGCACCAACCCCCAATAACCGGCAAACAGCGCACCGACCAAGAGCACACCGGCAAGTACCATGCTGAGACGCGTGTTCATGACGGCTCTCCTTTTCCTGTTGCACCAAAACCCGTCGATCCCAACAGGCTAATTCCGCAACTCGGCTGCTATGAACAGTGACTAACTATTTCGCTATTTGAAGGTAGTTCAGCTAGGACAAAATGCCATTACTGACAGAAAGATTTCTTCGTGGCGCGCCTCGATAGCCTTGAAAACAAGGGATTCAGGCGCCAGCAAAACGACCACTACTTTGTGATTAATCAGTTCTTACAGTTGTGAGGGTGGGGTTTGTTGACAATGCTCAGGTGGCACATGGCAATTACTGTGCAGCACCGAGCTAGGGCGTCTGGTCGCCCATAGGAGTAGTACGATGATCCTCGAACTGTTGATTAAACTCCATGTTCAACTTCAGCTACTTTTTCATCGCAAAGAGGGCGCGACCGCGATTGAGTACCTCATTCTCGTGGCGATTGTAGCATTGGTGATACTGGCAGCCGGGACGACGCTGGGGCCTCAGATTACGGCCTTCTTTGCCAGAATTCAGGCGGCGATCACCGCGTTGTGAGTTTGGGACGGCCTGCTGTTGATTTCAGATGGTTTTGAGTGGTGACATCAGGTAGTGCCCATGAATGCTGCAGCTGTACCTTTCCGTCAACAAATCCTGTTGGTGGACGACGAAGAAGATGCCCTCGTAGAACTGGCGGAGTCGCTGGAGAACGAGGGCTTCGTTTGTTTTACCGCCAGCTCTGTGACTTACGCATTGCAGGAACTGACGCTGAATCCTGACATTGCCCTGGTTATCACTGACCTGCGTATGCCAGAGGAGAGTGGGATATCGTTGATCAAGCGCTTGCGTGAGCACACGGATCGTCAGCATTTGCCGGTGATTGTGATGTCTGGGCATGCGGAGATGGATGATGTGAGTGACATGCTGCGGTTGCAGGTGTTGGATTTGTTTCGCAAGCCCATTTATCTGGTGCGCTTGATTGATACGCTTAACAGTCTTTTTCCTTTGCGCAAGTCTCGGTTGTAGCGGGGGTTGTTGAGTACATATCCGTTGCTGCGGTAACGGCGGCCTATGGTTCCGCTCTTACAGCGGGTCACTTTTGGCAAACGCCCCAAAAGTAACCAAAAGGTCTGTGCCCCACCACTCGGCACCTCGCTTAGGCTCGGTGTGCCCTCACTCCGGCTTGAATCCGTGGGCCGCCGCGATGGGCCATCCTTGGCCCAGCGCGGCTAACCCGGCGTCCTGCCGGGTTACCCACAGATTCAAGCCTGCGTTCGGCCATCGTGGTTAACGGGGCGCCTCAGATCAAAAGCAAGATCAAAAGCAGAGCACGGCGGCCTGAAAGCCGACCTGAGTGGTTGAAGCAAAAGCCAGATCAAGTGCAAAGCCAAAGCCTATCTACTTGATACAACTCGGTCTGAATGTGGGAGCGCATGCAGTTTTGAATATGAGGTCGGCTGCGGATTTGCATACACTGAAGAGCTGCTTTTCTGTGGGAGCTGGCTTGCCTGCGATGCAGACACCTCGGTACATCAGGCACACCGAGTTGATGCCATCGCAGCGGTGCGACGATTCGACAAGCCAGCTCCCACATTAGACCGAGCATGGATTTGCTGTTGCTGTTGCTGTTGCTGTTGCTGTTGCTGTTGCTGTTGCTCCGGCTCTTACATCCTTTTCGCTGACGAAGTCAGCGGTCTTTTGATCTGAGCTTTTGATCGTGATCTTGATCTGAAATCGCCCCGTCAAACACGATGGCCGGAATCTGACAGGGATTTGGGGGGTAAACCGGCAGGGATGCCGGTTTAGCCGCGCTGGGCCAAGGATGGCCCATCGCGGCGGCCCCCC